>JAPLWW010000107.1 GCA_026396375.1 Microcaldota archaeon
CTCTCTATCTTTCTTTCCCTTATGTTGACAACGGTGGTTTCCTTACCCGGAAGCTTAACTCCCGAGTCTATCGCGACATCGGCCTTCCCGATGATCTCCTTTCCTATCATTGAAAACTCGGAAGCGCCCCCTTCCAGCGGTTCGCATATCATCGGCCTGTTCAGTTCAAGGCAGACCTTCCTTGCGAATATGTTGTTGGGAATCCTGACTCCAACTTCCCCATTTCCGTTCTGGATGGGCATCCTGGCCTTTGGCCTGAGCATGAATGTGTACGGGCCAGGGCAGAGCTGGGTAATGTATTTCATCTCCTCGCTGTCCAATTCAAAATGCCCCAAAAGCATTTCAAGGTTTGCGACAATCGCCTGGAACTCCCCTTTTTCCTTCTTGGCTATCCTGGATATCCTCTCAACAACATTTTCATCAAGCGCATTTCCCCCGATTCCGTAAACGGTGTCAGTGGGATAGATCAAAATCCCTCTTTCAATGACTGCCTTCACAGACTCATCGAATGCCCTGTCCCAGCTGTCCGCAAGGGAAATGATCTTTGTCATAGGACATCTCCCTTGACTTTTTCAGCCCCTATTGCATAGATGAGCTTGCCGAGCCTCGGGCCCCTCTCTTTCCTGAGCAAGGTCCTGTAAAGGTTCCTGAACATCTCCCCTCCTGAAATGCCCTTTGACTTTGCAAAGTCATATATCGCGTTGTGGATCCCCTCAGCATCCTTTGAGGCATCAAGGATCTCGAAGAAGTCCCTGACAATGCCCTGTGCCTTTTCCGGGCTGTATGAGAAGTTGTAGTCGTCAGGCACAAAGTCCTTTGCTATCCACTGCTCTATGAACGGCGCAACCTCCTTTATGTCCTCCTTGCTTATGCCGTAATGCTCATTGACAATGCTCCAGTCCTTAGAGATCTGGTAGTACATAAGGGCGTCCCTGAAAAGGCATTTCCATTTCCTTTCGCCTGCCAAACTGTAAGCGAAATATTTCTTCACATCAGCCTTGCTCATCTCCTCGGGCTTTCCCTGGATCCTGCTTGCGTTCTCATAGTCCTCTATTATTGCTAGGATATTCTCCTTTTCCGGGTTGAAGTCTATGTTCTGCTCCAAATCAAACTTAAGGAGATGGTAGGAGATGACCCTTGGGGGAACCAATCTTATCATCTCGTTCATTCCCATGCCGTTGCCCTTGCTTTTTGAGAATTTCTTTCCCTCCAGAAGGACGAACCCGTATTTGTACCCTATGGGAGGCTCCCTTCCGAAAACCTGCCTGTGCATCGCCACTGCCGTGTCCCAGCTTCCCCCTTTTGTGAAATGGTCCACTCCCCCTCCCTCGATGTCCACGTTCATGTATGCCATCCTTGACGGCCATTCCATCCTCCAGAATATCTTGTATTTGTCAGGCTCATTGAGGCTGAATTTCCCGATATTCCCGCATCCTTGGGTGTATTCCAGCTTAACATCGCATGCATATTCGCAATTATAATCCTTGTCCGCTTTCGTGACCCTTGTTGTCGCGATCCTTCCGCATTTTGAGCATATCGGCATCAAAGGCATCCAGTCTTTTTTCAATTCCCTTCCGCTTGTCTCGGTCACTATCCTTTTGACCAGATCCAGCTTGTCCAGGGCCATTTTTGCATAAGGTATCGGCAGCCCTTTCCTGTAGAATTCGGACGCTTTCACAACCTCTGCCTTCACCTCCATGGCATCCATGACCTCCTTCATCTGATAATAGAAATATTCCCCAAGGCTTGGCGCTTTTCCATAAGGATCAGGAACTCTTTCCAAAGGCTTTCCGAGATGGGGCGTGAGGAATGACTCATATTCGCTTACAACAGAGGGCACCTTGTCAAAAGCGTCCATGATATCAAGCGCAAAAACAAGCTTCGCCCTCTTTCCCATAGACTCAATGGCTTTCTTTATCGCATAGGGAAAAAGGAATTCGCATACTGTCCCCAGATGGGGGGTTCCTGACGTGGTTGCGCCTGACATTATTACGTATTCCTCCTTGTTGGGGCTCCTTTCTATGACCTGCGAGGCCAACCTGTACGCCCAGTGGTAGTAATTGGGTTTCATGGAGATTGTTTTGTTGAAAAGGTTTTTAAAGAGTCTTCAGGAATACCCTTTCATGTCTTTCTCTTATATCGAAAAGATCGGAATTGCCCTTGAAAGCATAACCAAATTCCCTAAGAATTTCCTGTTTGGCCTTATCTGGCATTTTGTAATATGGGGGATATTGCTTCTGCTGGCCGGCTTGGCCATCATGCCCCTTGTCCCTGTCTTGAGCGAGGTTTCGTCAGCGGATCCCAATGCGATAGGCAATGTTGACATGACTCCGTTTACATTTTTTTACATCGTCCTGATAGTTTCATTCATAATCCTGAAGCCGATGTGGGACATCTCCTCGCTTGCATATGCCAGCGCTTCAACAGAGGGGAAAAACATCGGATTTCTTGAGTTTATGGACCATGCCAAGGCAAAGTACATAAGCCTGCTTTTGGCAAACCTAATCTACATCTTTTCAGGGCTGTTGGCCATGATACTCGTAATACTGGCATCATCCCTCATATTGTCCCTGGTTTCATCCTTTTCAAATGATCCCCTTGTCCAGGATATCCTTTCATTTGCGCTCATAATGGTTCCTTTCCTGGTGATCTTTGCGCTCTTTTCACTGTACCTTCCGTTTGTTTTCATCAATGACAAAAAAATGGAGAAGGGCTTGATAGGATCATTCATCCACTGCATAAAGATATCATTGTCAAGCATAACAAGGATATTCCCCCTAACAATCCTGGTTTTTGCATGGAATTACATCATACTGTTCATATTGCAGATCCCCTTCTGCATAGGCAGCTTTTTCCTGGCGATAACATTTTCCTTCTTTGGCTGGTATATTTTCAGCTACATCTGCATTGTTATGCTAAAGGGGAATCCTGAAGTGCAAAAGGAAAAGGAGATAAAAAAACAGAAGAAGAAATGATCATTTTTTCTTCAGCATCTTGAACTTCTTTGGGAACATCAGCGGGTTCTCAAGGTTTATCTTGTAGCCCTGCCTTGGTATCTGGATCTGCTCCCCTGTCTTGGCGTTGAGGCTGTACCTGATCTCATCCAGCTTCTCCTTGGCTATTATGCCGTATCCCAGATGGGTTATTATCGACAGGTCCGGCCTAACTCTCTTTATTATGTTTTCAGAGTCAGGATATATTGACAGATGCCCCTCATAGTCGTCTTTCTTCATCTTTATTGCGTTTATTATGATCGTGTCAACGCCAACAAATTGATCCGGAAGCCCGTCAAAGTATTCGCTGTCCGAGGTGTATCCTATCTTGTTTTTCTCTGTTGTCATCACAAAGCCGAATCCTGTCCTGTCGTCATGGTTGACCTTGGTAAACTCAATTGTAAAATTCTTACCCCTATGCTCGATCTCCTTTTTCTCACCTGGTTTGCCTATTATTATGTCCTTGAACATCTTCTCGTGGTACTTGTCAAGGGCCTTGTCGCAGGGGTCTTCCTCTGTCCCTTTCATGCATGATTCCGAGCATATCAGCAGCCCTTTCTTGTCGAACCCGTAACCGTTCATGGCCTCTGCCAGTATCTCAAGGTCTCCCTTGTGGTCAATGTGGTTGTGCGTGACAATGACAATGTCAATGTTCTCGAGGCTCTGGCCGAACTGCGAGGAGTATACCGCCGCTCCTGGCCCAGGGTCAACATAGATGTTGAGGTCCCCGTTTATCCTGAAGCCTCCTGTCCCGAATTCCTTGACCTGCTTTGCGAGGGCAACCCTCCCCCCTGAAACGCCTATGAAAACGATCTCCTTGAACTTCATGCTATCATGAGGATAAAAAACAGTTTAAAACATTAAGCGTTTATGCACATCCTCAGGTTTTCCTTGAATTCATCATATTCCCTGCCGATTATTCCGCGCAGGAACTCATTGTATATTCCAATGACAAATGATATGGTAGATACATCCTTGCTTTTCAGGGCAAACGCAAGCGACGATCCCTTTCTGCTGATTGTCATCGTGTTGGCCCCCTTCTTCCGGAGTCTGGCCCTCATCGTCATGACTGTTGACTTCCGCGCCTTTGCCTATCAGGAACCTGCAGACCTCGGTGCTGGCGTATAATGCCGCCAGGCTCAGGGCAGTAAGCCCTCCTCTCTTGCTCTTCGAATTCACGTCAGCCCCGTGATCAACAAGAAGCTCGCACATCTTCAATCTTCCTTCCCTCGCAGTCTCCATCAGCGTTGTCCAGCAGTCATCGCGCCTGACATCCAGGTCCACCCCTTTTGCTATGAGGAACTTGCAGGTTTCCATCCTGCCGTTCCCTGCGGCATGCATGAATGCGCTGTTTCCGTACCTGTCCTTTGCATTGAAGTCCGCTCCCTTCTCGATAAGCAGCCTGCATGCCTCTGTGCGCCCCCACTGCGCGGCCTTGATCAAGGCTGTCAGTTTTGAATCGTCAGTGGCATCTATCTTTGCTCCCTTTTCTATCAACAATCCGCAAAGATCAGCCATTCCCTTTGTGGCTGCCCTCATGAGCGCGGTGTTCCTGAAATCGTCTATGGCATTGACATCCGCGCCCCTGCTGATCAGCAGTTTGCATGCCTCGGTTTTCCTCAGCCAGGTTGCAAGCATAAGAGGGGTCCTTTGCTTCAGGTCCCTTGCGTTAACATCGGCGCCCTGGTCAAGAAGCCTGCTTATCCTGTCAATTGACCCTTCCTTTGAAGATCCTATCAGGAGATCATTCAATGCCTTCTGTGCCTTCTCATTTCTTTTCATTGCGGACTCTGAGCCAAGCTTGGCGCTCGCAAGATTGTCCTTATGCATCGGAACGGTTGGCTTCTGCATGACCTTGCGATCCATAATTGTTTTTTGAGTTGAACAATTTAAAACACTAGCCTTTGATGCATTCTCTGAATTTCTCGGAGAATGCGAATGCGCTTTCTTCATTCCTGAAAACCGGGTAAAGCCTGATCAAGCGCACCATGATATCTATCTCTCCAGCAGTCAAATTCTTGCTTTTCACTTTCCATATGCCCCATTTCGTGTCGTTTGCGGTTATGCGCGCTCCGTTGTCTATCAGAAACTTGAATATGTCAGCCCTTCCCAGAGATGCGGCTATCACAAGTGCAGTCTCGTCATCGCTGTTCCTTTTGTCCAGGTCAGCCCCTCCTTCGACAATTGCCTTGCAGGAAGCCAAATTGCCGTATCTTGCGGCTATCATCAGTGCAGTCATCTTTTCCCTGTTAACTGCATTCGGATCTGCGCCCTTTTCTATCAGCAAGCCGCAGATCTCCGGGTTTTCTGAAGCAGCCTGCATCAGGGCGGTCCATCCGCTCTTATCTCTCTCATTGATATCTGCCCCATTCTCAATCAGTATCCTACATGTTTCCCTGTCCATTTTTGCAGCAAGTATCAGGGCAGTGTCATTTTGCTTATCTATTGCATTCACATTGGCCCCTTTCTCTATCAGGAATCTGCATGCCTCAGTTTTGCCTGCCTTTGCGGCGTGCATAATAGCGGTTCTTCCTGCCCTGTCCTTTGCGTTTATATGGGCTCCGTTTTTCAGCACCCTTTTCATGCCTTCAATATCGCCTACTTCCGAAGCCTTTATCAGGATTGCAAGCTGCCTTTTTTGCTCCTTTATGTTGATGCCCCTTGGGCGCTCGCTGGCCAATTCGGCATTTGCAAGGTTTTTCTTTCTTATTGGATAATTTGGAATAGGAACCAGTTTCCGCGCCATAATATAATATAGCATATTGCATTTTTAACCTTACTTAGTCATTTGCCGTTGTTGCCTGACCAAGATTTAAAAATCCGTTTTCCAAACACTGGCTTATGACAAAGCAAAGGAAGGTCGCGATCATCGGCATAGGCATCACTAAATTCGGCGAGCATTGGGACAAGGGATTGAGGGACCTTGCGCTTGAGGCGGGGCTGAAGGCAGTCGAGGATGCCGGAATACACGGCGAGCAGATAGACGGCGGGTATGTGGGCAACATGGCAGGCGGAAACTTCGCAGGCCAGGAGCACATCGGGGCCTTATTGGCTGATTACATGGGGCTGGATCCTATACCCGTAACCAGGGTTGAGGGAGCATGCGCATCAGGAGGGCTGGCATTGAGGCAGGGCTATATTGCTGTTGCATCAGGGATCCATGACATCGTTGCGGTTGGAGGAGTGGAAAAGATGACAGACCTTTCAACGGCTGATGTTACAGAGATATTGGGAGGCGCAGGCGACCAGGAATGGGAGCTTTTCATGGGCGCGACATTTCCATCGCTGTATGCATTGATGATGAGGAAATACATGGCAGAGTATGGGGCAACTGAGGAGCAGTTTGCTTCAGTGGCAGTGAAAAACCATAAGCACGGCGCACTGAATCCCTATGCCCAGTACCAGAACGAGATAACGTTGGAAACAGTCATGAAATCCAAAGTGGTTGCATCGCCAATAAAGGTCTTTGACGCGTCTCCAATCACTGACGGCGCGGCAATGCTCATCCTGGCCCCTTTGGACATTGCGAGCAGCTATACAAAGAAGCCAATAGAGATAATCGCCTCGGCCCAGGCCTCGGACACAATAGGGCTGGCAGAAAGATATTCATTGACAAGCATAGAGGCCTCAAAGATCGCCTCAAAAAACGCCTACAAGGAGGCAGGGATAACCTCCAAGGATATCCAATTGGCTGAAGTGCATGACTGCTTCACTGTTGGGGAAGTTTTGGCAACAGAGGATTTGGGATTCTTCAAGCCAGGGGAAGGCGCAAAGGCCGCAGAGGATGGCAGGACAACATTTGGGGGAGATTTGGTTATCAACAGCAGCGGAGGGCTGAAGGCTGCAGGCCATCCAGTTGGCGCAACAGGGATCAAGCAGGCAGTTGAGATAACAATGCAGTTCAGGGGAGACGCAGGAAAGAGGCAGGTGAAGGACCTTGAGTACGGGCTGAGCCACAACGTCGGCGGAAGCGGGGCGACCGCGGTTGTCCACATATACAAAAGGGCTTAGATTCCCTCCTGCTTTTTAAACTCTTTTTTTCCTAGTCTTTTTCATGGATATAGGAACAATATTGCTTCTTGTAATCTCATCCATTGTTTTCCTCGGCTACCTTGCCGATCTGCTTTTCAGGAAACTGGTGATTCCCCAT
>JAPLWW010000053.1 GCA_026396375.1 Microcaldota archaeon
CAGGGAGAGGACGTTGTGGCAGGAATCAGGACTCCTCAGAAGCTGGAAACACTGGATAAGGTGAATCCAACAGCTTACAAGGAGCTTTGCGACGTAAGGCTAAAGCTGGAGAAGCATTACAAGGACATGCAGGACATGGAATTCACGATACAGGAGGGGAAGCTCTACATGCTCCAAACCAGAAACGGAAAAAGGACCGCTGCAGCCGCGGTCAAGGTTGCTGTTGACATGGTGAATGAGGGATTGATAGACAAGAAGACTGCATTATTGAGGGTTGATCCTAAATCATTGGACCAATTATTGCACAAGCAGATAGATCCCCTGTCAAAATCAAAGCACACATCAGTTGCTCAGGGACTTCCTGCAAGCCCGGGCGCTGCAGTCGGCCAGGCGATATTTGATGCTGAAAAGGCATACGAATGGGCTGAGGAAGGGAAGAAGGTTGTTTTGATAAGGACAGAAACATCGCCTGAGGATTTGATAGGGATGAACGCGGCTCAGGGAATTTTGACAGCAAGGGGAGGAATGACATCCCATGCTGCTGTAGTCGCAAGGGGAATGGGAAAATGCTGCGTTGCAGGATGCGGAGATGTAATAGTCAATGAAGATGGAGGATACTTTGAAGTGAAAGGCCAGAAGGTCATGGAAGGGGATTATGTAACCCTCAATGGAACAACAGGCGAGCTTTTCATAGGGCAATTGCCGACAGTCGATCCCGAGCTTTCAGGGGATTTCGGAACACTGATGAAATGGGCGGACGAAGTGAGAAGATTAAAGGTCAGGGCAAACGCAGACATACCAAGGGACGCAATAGTGGCCATGAAATTCGGCGCAGAGGGAATAGGCCTTTGCAGGACAGAGCACATGTTCTTTGAAGGAGAAAGGATCAAGGCAATGAGGGAGATGATCCTTGCTGACGATGTCGCTGGGAGAAAAAAGGCATTGGACAAATTGCTCCCTTACCAGAAATCAGACTTCAAGGGATTGTTCGAAACAATGAAAGGCCTTCCAGTCACTGTAAGGCTTCTGGATCCGC
This sequence comes from Microcaldota archaeon, assembly GCA_026396375.1. Classification (GTDB taxonomy): domain Archaea; phylum Micrarchaeota; class Micrarchaeia; order Anstonellales; family J096; genus JAPLWW01. The sequence goes on from JAPLWW010000053.1 coordinate 1,037, forward strand.
CATTGCATGAGTTCCTGCCAAAGGAGGAGGAAGACATACAGATAATCGCAAAGGAGATGGGAGTCACTCCTGAAAAGATAAAGCAGAAGATAGTGAAGCTCCATGAGCAGAACCCGATGCTAGGCCATAGGGGATGCAGGCTTGGGATAACATATCCAGAAATAACCGAGATGCAGACAAGGGCGATAATCGAGGCCGCAATAGAGCTCAAGGATGAAAAGCTTGTGCCTGAGATCATGATACCTTTGGTAGGAAACGTGGAGGAGTTCAAGCACCAGAAGGCAATAGTGAAGAAGGTTGCGGATGAGATAATCTCCAAGGCAGGGAGCAAGATGAAATACAAGATAGGTACCATGATTGAGGTGCCGAGGGGAGCCTTGACTGCTGACCAGATAGCAGAGGAGGCGGAATTCTTCAGCTTCGGTACAAACGACCTTACGCAGATGACATTGGGATACTCTAGGGATGACGTTGCGTCATTTGTTCCGGAATACATCAAATTGAACATCCTTGAGAAGGATCCTTTCCAGGTTCTTGACCAAACTGGCGTTGGCCAGCTCATCAAGATGGCGGCCGCGAAAGGAAGGGGAGTGAAGAGCGACCTTAAGCTGGGAATCTGCGGAGAGCATGGGGGAGACCCAAGCAGCATAATCTTCTGCCACGAAGCAGGATTGGATTATGTCAGCTGCTCGCCGTACAGGGTTCCGATAGCAAGGCTGGCTGCGGCGCACGCGGCGCTCAAGGAAGCAAAGGGCAAATGATCTGAAAGTCTTTCTTTTTTAATTTTTAGCTTCTTTTTTAGATATATTTTTATATGCTTAATATTCTAATAATGCAATGAGCAGGCCAAAGAGCGGTTTTAGGTGTATTCATCGTCGCAAGTGCCGGAACCATTAGTCTGGTAAGATGGCCTGTTATATACAAGGATTTGGGTGAAAATATGACTGAATACAAAAAACAACCGAAAAGTGAGAATGTTGGCCTGTTTTACTTTATGAACAACAAAAAGATTGAGAATATACTGAATAAAGATGGAATAGAAACAGCAAAAGATATATATAATCTAAAATGGTTGGTGAATAATGTAAGCGAAGTCTCGGCTCAAAATATTATAGACGTTAAAAAGGTTCTGGATGCTTATTTTAGTGGCCTTGGGACAACCCCTGCTTCAGTAAGGGAGCTTGCGAACATAGCTGGGCAACTCAGGGAAGACAAGGTTGTCAAGGTGGATGCCGAATACCTTGAGAGGTATATCATCTACTCATCACAGGGGAGTCCCTCAAGTTTATTGAGGGAAAACCCGAATGACCCCACAAAAAACCTGCAGGATGCCGTCAGGATGCCGGATGTGAATCTGCTGCCATCAATAAAATCAAAGATAAAAGAGGTAGAATCCCGTCCAAAACTGAAAGATATGGATAAGTAGAGGCTTATCAGGTAAAAGAACAGCAAGAACATCCATAGTATAATCCAAAAATCTTTCTTTTTTTAATTTTTATCTTCTTTTTTCT
>JAPLWW010000031.1 GCA_026396375.1 Microcaldota archaeon
GAAAAATCCCATAATTCCTCCTACCAACGACCCTATGATGTTGCTGGTTTCCTTCGATCCCATGCCCATTTCCTCAAAATGGCCAGCTATGCTGTCTGCAACCGATCCTCCCAATCCGCATATCCCTACAAAAAAAGCCTGCAAAGGGGTTATCCCGAAAAGGTATACCCCTGATATCCCTATTATCCATCCTCCGACAAGCGAAGCGACCAATCCCGTAAGGCTTACTCCTCCGTTGACTCCAGGATGGGTCCTCTTTAATCCCACTATGTCATAAACCTCGTCATCTATTATTCCTATTTCAGATGCCATCTTGTCTGCCATGACAGATGCCATGCTTCCAAGGAAAAAGAATATGTTTCCCGTAATCGCGGAGATAGCCGCAAACACCAGCGGCATTATCCCGTTTGAAAGGACGTTCTGCCATCCTCTCTGGTAGTCATAGAGCCCAAGGTTCCTTTTCCTCTTGTGCTCGTAGCTTGTTATGTATGCCGAGACAAGGAGGAAAAGCAGCATCACCAGCAATCCCTTTAACCCTATGAAATAATACACCAAAACCCCGAGGATTATCGCAAGCACTGCTCCTATGCTGTTGAGCGTGAATATCTTCATACAAGTCCCTTTGATTATACAACGTTTTTAAATTATGCTGGCACAAAGCGGATTATGGCATCCAGCGGCAAACACATAAGGTCTCCGATCATCTCAGTGCTAGGCCACGTTGACCACGGGAAGACATCATTGCTGGATGCGGTAAGGGGCTCAAATGTTGCTGACAAGGAAGCAGGAAGGATAACCCAGATGGTCGGCGCAAGCTACATCTCAATAGATTCCATAAAAAGAACGGTTGACCCCATAAAGGACATGTTCAAGACGGATTTGCTTATCCCCGGATTACTGTTCATTGATACCCCTGGCCATGAGGCATTCTCCTCCCTGAGGGAAAGGGGCGGAAGCATTTCGGACATGGCGATTCTGGTCATTGATGTTTTGCAGGGAATACAGCCGCAGACAATAGAGAGCATAAAAATTCTGCAGGAATACAAGACCCCATTTGTCATTGCGGCAAACAAGATAGATGCAATAGACGGATGGAGGGATACGGAAGAGCTGAGCTTCCTGAGGTCTTTCAATGGGCAGCAGGACTATGTCAAGCAGGCCCTTGACGACAAGATCTACAACATCATGGGAAAGCTCAGCGAATACAACATCAACTCGGAGAGGTTTGACAGGATCAAGGACTTCACAAAGGAGTTTGCGATAATTCCCCTATCGGCAAAAACAAAGGTGGGACTGGCAGAGCTGCTCATGATGATTTCAGGGATGAGCCAGAAATACCTTGAGAAGGAGCTTTACATTTCAGATGAGGACCCTGTGAAGGGTACTGTGATAGAGGTAAAGGAGCTCAAGGGCCTTGGGACAACCGTTGATGTCATCATTTACGACGGCATATTGAAGAAGGGAGACACCATGATATTCATCACCCAGGACGGGACAATGAAGACAAAGATAAGGGGCCTGGTGATAAAGACAGATTCCCTTGGAAGCGCGGAGGCCCTTCTCAGGCTGTTGAAGGAAAAGAGCATCCCGATATCAAAGGTGGGGATAGGCCCCGTCTCCAGGGAAGACATCATGTTCGCGAAATCAATGGGCCACAAGAACAAGTTCTTCAACGTTGTTCTTGCTTTCAATGTGAAGATGGGCAAGGAGATAGCCTCAATTTCGGAAGCTGAAAAGGTTAAGATAGTCTGGAGCGACATAATCTACAGGGTCATTGATGATTACCAGCAGTGGAAATCCGACGAGGAGATAAGGCTGAAGAACAACCTCAAGAACGAGATCGCGTTTCCAGCCAGCATCAAAGTCATGGGAGGGGACTATTTTTTCAGGATCTCGGACCCTGCCGTTTTCGGGGTCGAGGTATTGAAGGGAACTCTCAAGCCAGGGGTCCAGCTCATGGACAGGAAAGGCAACATCCTTGGGGAAGTCAAGGGGATACAGGACAAGAACGTTGCAATGCCTGAAGCGCCGAAAGGCTCCAAGATGGCCATAAGCGTATCAGGGATAACTTTGAAGAAAGACATCAATGGCAACGAAAATCTGCTTACTTTCATGTCACGCCATGAGATAAACTTATGGAAGGATAATATCGGATTGTTGAATGATGAGGAAAGGGAGCTTTTCAGGGAAATCGAGATGCTGATAATAATAAACAACATAGCCGCAAAGGCCGAGAAAGGAGGGTTCTAGCATGAACTTCGCTTCAACAATGGGGGATTTCGCCTCCTTCAAAAAATCATATTTTTCAATCATCCCATTTTCATATGAAATGACAACATCCTACATGAAAGGGACCTCAAAAGGGCCTGAATCGCTGATAGATGCTTCGCAAAACCTCGAGCTTTTCGACGAGCAGTTCAATGTCAATGCAGCCGAGAAGGGGATCTTTACCTTCGCAAACACCGAAGAGAAGGGAATTGCCCAGGCAAACCTGGGAAAATCCCTGGACAGCAAAAAATTCCCGATTGTCCTTGGAGGCGAGCATTCCATAACCCCGATGATGTTTGAGACTGCTGCCAATAAATTCGGAAAAATGAACTATATTGTTTTCGATGCGCATGCAGACCTCAAGGACAGCTATCTTGGAAACAAAATGAGCCACGCCTGCGCGACAAGGAGGGTTTATGACATCAGCAAAAGCGTCGCTCTTTTCGGGATCAGGAGCATAGACGATTCTGAAAGCGAGTTCATCAGTAAAAACAAAATCCCAGTTTACTATCCGTACAAGCAGAACATCAAAGAAGCGTTGAAAATCGCAGGAAGCCTTGACCCGAAACTGCCAACCTATGTCTCATTTGACGTGGATGGCTTGGATCCCTCGATAATGCCGGGAACGGGGACTCCCGAGCCGGGAGGATTGACATGGTATGAGGCAATCTCAATTCTTGAAACCATATTCAAGAGATACAATGTAGTCGCGGCTGATTGCGTCGAGCTTATGCCCCTCAAGAGCAGCATCGTTTCCGATTTCACTGCCTCAAAGCTAATCTATAAGCTAATGGCGATGAAAATATCCTGCAAAAAACAGGATTAGGAAATCCATTGAGTTGAAAAAATGAAAAAGGATCTTCTAGTGACTCTGGGAACGGAAAAGAACATCGAATGGGCAAAGCAGCTTTTCTCCAGCGTCTACTGGAATGCAGGCTGGAAAGGGGAATACATGCTTTTGGCATACAAAGTGCCTGAAAGGGAGCTTGAATGGTTCAGGAAAAAGGGGATCCTGGTAAAAAAGTGCAGGCCGATAATCAGAAGGCATATGGAAAATGACAATCGCCCCATATTCTTCAGCAAATTCTATCTATTCACAAGGGAATTCAAGAAATGGAAAACCGTAATTTACCTGGACAGCGACATCATAGTCAGGGCTTCGTTGGACGAGCTGGCAAAGACAGAAACCTTTGCGGCTGTAGCTGACGTATTCGGTTTTGACAAGCTAAGGAATCAATTCATAGGATCCCCTAAAGAATTATACCAGGAGCTCAAGGACAATTTTGAATTGGAAACTGATTTATTCAATGCAGGAGTCATGGCATTCAGCACTGAAATAATAAAGGAGGACACTTTTGACGAATTGAAACATTTACTAAGCAGATACAAAAAAGTATGTCGATGTGCAGACCAATCCATATTCAATCTTTTTTTCTACAAGAGATGGGAAAAATTGCCCCTTGTTTATAACATATATTCAGCAGCCGTAATAAATCGGTGGGGCATAAGACAAAAAGATTTTGAGGGAATAGTGCTGCATTTTACAGGGCCGAATAAGCCTTGGATGGCAAAAAGCCATTTCTACAATGAATGGAAGGATAACTTGGACAAGGCGGACAGGATGGACCTGAAAAGAATCCAGAGGGGGAACAGATGGACAGGCGAAAGAATAAGGAATTATTCGCAATACCTCAAAATGAGGGAAAGGGCATTCAGGCCAATATTCTTGCCAGTATCATTTGTCAAAGGCATAATCTGGAAAACATTGAGGTTCCTGAAGAATAATTTCCCGGGCCCATACTCTTCCTTTAGGAGCATATTCTGCCATCAAAATTCTTTCACAATGCCCTGAAACAAAGTTTATTCAATGGACAAGATCTTCTTTTCTAAAAAGAAAGGGTATAAGTATATGGACTCGGTGGAAAAGTTCCTTAAGCGCGTCCGGTTCTGACTTAACCTTCCGAACCACTTTAAAGGTTATCTTCTCCGTTTTGCAAAGAGCAAACGAAGGGCGCAGATTCCATACGGGGATTCTAGGTCCAGTCTCCGTATTTATGGTCAGACGCCAATCTGAAGCCTTTACAACAACATCCTTTTTCAGGACACCCGATTTGTCCTACTGATATAATTAGATTGGGTAAGTTTCTTAATCCTTTGCTTCCGTCGTACACATATCTATATGAATTGCGACTAATTACCACACAATCATCTAGCGTTTGCGACCATACTAAGCTTTTCAAAATAAAATCTAAAAGAAAAATTAAGAGATCATCTTGCGGCCTTTGCCATCCTTTCCATCTCATCCTTCTTCTTGACCGAATAGCTTGTTTGCAAGTCTCCTTTTGCGGTGTTGATTATCTCATCCGCCAAGGTTGTTGAAAGCGAATTCTTTGAGTCGAATGCCCTCATCAATGCTGACAATGTCAGGTTCCTCAATGCAACGTCAAGCCTCCTTGTCGCCGAAACGTCAACTGACAGTTGGTAGCTGACTCCGCCTGCGGCAACCCTTGTTACCTCTTCCCTGGGAGCCGCGTTCTCAACAGCCTTCACAAGGACCTGCACCGGGTTCTCCTTTGTCTTCTTGTATATCAGGTCAAAGGAATCCTCGACGATCTTCATAAGCTTGATTTTCTTTCCCTGCAATCTTCCGCCTGTCCTGATGATCTTTCCGCTGACCTTTTCCCCTGTTCCCCCTCGCATGAGCTTGTTGATCAATCTTTCAACAATATTGACCTTTGTCTTTGCGAACCTTGAGGAGGAGTACTTCCCGAAGGTGTGGGGAATCAATGATGGCTTCAGCGAAATCACCTGCTTCAGGCTCGCATCGTTGATGTCTATCTTGTCTATCTCCCATTTGTCGAATACCTTGAACATTTCAATTACCTCTTGGGCTTCTCCCTTATTCCGTGCCTCAGCGCCTGGAGGTCCACGTTGTTGACTTTAGTCACCTTATACCTGACTCCAGGTATCGATCCCATGGGCCCTCTCTGCGACCCTCCCAATCCTGCGACCATGACCTCGTCGTGCTCGTTGATGAATGTTATTGCCTTGTCCCTTGGCGCATGCGCAGTTATGATCCTCCCGTTCTTCTTCAATTGCACCTTTACGCACTTGATGAGCCCTGAGTGGGGCTGCTTCTGCTCCAATGTTATCTTCTCTACGACTATCCCTGATGCCATGGGGGCGTCTCCCAATGGGTCAAACCTTTCCTTCAGCTTGAGCTTCGCCCTCTTCCATTTTTTGGATAGCCACTTGTATTTCTTCCTTTTCCTCTTCAGATTTCTTCCGGCGTTCTCGCCGTTTGAGCCTTTTCCCATTCAATATTCACCGTATGCTGCTTGTTAAGTGTCTATTTCTTCATAGGATAACTTTAAAAATGTATATCAGGCCCCATCATTTTGAAGGCGCTCAATTAAGGAGCAACTCAAGCCCAAGCTGCCTTGCCGCCGCCCTGATCTCCCACATTTCAGAGACAAAGCGCCTTTTTCCCTGGGGTGTTATATAGCTGATGGCGCAGGTGGAATCCCTGAACGTCCATAGATTAGGCCAACATGTGCATTCCACCGTCATTCCAGCCAAACGAATTCCATCAAGAGAGTAATAAAAAGAATAACCATGATCGTTTTTAGCTGCCTTGATTTTAACGCCTTCCGAGAACGTTCTGAGAAAATATCTTTTGGATCTGTCCCCTATGCATATTATCTTACTTCTGCCTTCTTCAGGCAAGTCCTTCAGCTGCGCAAGCTCTTTCTGTATCTGACGCCCGTTCTTTTCCTTGTTTTTGAACAGCAATAGACTTGACACCATAAATATACTTGCCATAACACTGTTTAAAAAACCCATTTCTGGCCCCCTCCACGTCAACAAGCGAAGCTGAAGGCTGTTGCTTTTTTAAAGATATTTGCTGAACCTAGTGCTATGGCAGGCATTGTGGGCTACGGAGCTTATGTTCCCAGATACAGGATAACAAGCAGGGAGATCGCAAGAGTCTGGGGAGAGGATCCCAAGAGGATAGAGGAAGGCCTTGGCATAATAGAGAAGGCCATAGCCAACGTTGACGAGGACACTGCCACGATAGGCGTGATGTCAGGGAAGAACGCCATATTGAGGGCCAACATCAATCCCAAGGACATAGGCGCAGTCTATGTTGGAAGCGAAAGCCACCCCTACATAGTGAAAAGCTCATCATCAATAATAGCAGAGGCATTGAACATAACGCCTGAGCTTTCGGCAGCAGACCTGGAGTTCGCATGCAGGGCAGGAACATCTGGAATCATCATGTGCATGGGATTGACCCAGTCAGGGTATGTCAAATACGGCATGGCTATAGGAGCTGACACAGCCCAGGGAAAGCCGGGCGATGCCCTGGAATACTCTGCAGGCTGCGGAGGCGCGGCATTCATCATAGGAAATGACAATGAAAGCCTAGCTACCATTGATTCATTTTATTCATTCTCGACGGATACTCCTGACTTCTGGAGAAGGGAAGGCCAGGAGTTCCCAAGCCACGGAGGAAGGTTTACAGGCGAGCCGGCCTATTTCAGGCATGTCATCAGCGCGACAAAAGGCCTTTTTGAGAAGACAGGGATGACCATCAAGGACTTTGACCATGTTGTCTTCCACCAGCCGAATGCGAAATTCCCGCATGCTGCCGCAAAGAGGCTGGGAGTTCCACCTGAAAAGCTAAAATTAGGGCTATTGTGCCCTGTCATTGGCAACACCTACAGCGGGGCGGTGCCTTTGGGGCTGTCCAATATCCTGGATCATGCCAAGCCAGGGGAAAAGATCCTTGCAACAAGCTTCGGAAGCGGAGCAGGAAGCGATTCCTTTGTAATTTCAGTTACAGATAAAATAGAGGAGGCAAGGAACAGGGCGCCATCAACACAGTCCTACATTGACCACAAGGCCCACATCGACTATGCCATGTATGCGAAGATCAGGGGAAAGCTGAAAGGATATATGGGCACGGGATAGCCCCTTTCTTTGACCCTTTTCTTAGAAAGAAAAGTGTTCAACCAAAAGAACTATTTTTGGGTGAAGCCTTTTTTCTAAAAAGGCTCCTACGGTATCTTTCATGGAAACCAACATTGGAATAATTGAGCAGGCCCTGAGATTTTTGATAGGAATAGGAATCCTTGTGTATGCAGCCGTCCACCTTTGCTGCACCAACCTTGTTGTTGCACTGATCATCAGCGCATTCCTGCTTGGGACAGGAGGGATAGGATACTGCCCGATCTGCGCCCTTTTCAACAGGAATAGGGGAAAGCTCCAGCCCAAATTCAGGCTGAAATAGGCGTTTTGCCTCAAAAACAGGCAAAACTATTTAAATTTCCGTTTTCAATCTATATATCTAAGGTGATTTTGTAATGGAAACAAACATGGGCGGCTTGGAGCAGGCCATAAGGTTTTTGCTCGGAGTTCTAATTTTGATCTATGCCGCTTTGAGTCTTTCAGGAACAGGAATATACCAGGTCGTTGCCGTCATCATAGGCGCGGTCCTGCTTGCGACAGGGGGAATAGGGTATTGCCCGGTTTATTCAATACTCAAGCCGAAGAAAAAGGAAAGCAATATTGAGTACAGGACAGGGCAGACTTCCAAGAGCAAGAAGACGGTTGAGCAGAGGAAGCGCATGAAGAGGAGGAGGTAAATCCTCTTTTTTTAATTTTTTCTCATTTCTCCAACAGTTAAAAATGTTTTGTATGATTTAGTTAGTCTTGGTTAAGCTCCAGTAGTCTAGTGGCCAAGGATTCCGGCCTCTCACGCCGGCGACCCGGGTTCGAATCCCGGCTGGAGCAAGCCCTTTTCTTTTTGCGAAAAAGAAAGAGTTTTTTGGGTGAAGCCTTTTTTCTAAAAAGGCTCCTACGGAAAAGAAAAACTAATTTTGTCTTTAACGTCGGAAAATTCTAGATTTTTTTAAGGTGTTTGAATAGAAATATTGGCAGACATAATATCAAATATATGAAAAGATCGGAATTCAAGGTTTTTGTCAATATGACATAAAGAAAGTATATTATGGGCAAACCGAAGATAAATATGATGATAGTCCATTTGTAGTCCTTCATAAAAATTGAAAGAAGCAACACTGCAAAATAATAGAAACACAGGCAAAAAAAGAAAATAACTGCAAAGAGAGCTGAAATTAATACTGAAATCCCCAACATCAGTCGTATGTTATCATCCGCATTCAAACCAATCTGTATAGCTATAATTCCTGTGAGCATTATGGCGAGTACTATGGCCAGTGAGATTATTATTACTCTTTCAAATATGTTAGAAGCGTCCCAAAATGTAGCTGCAGTTGATCCGTATTTTTCCTTTATTGCCCCTAGTCTGGAATCATTCATGTTCAATAGATTCATATTTTAAAAGTGAAAGATAAAAAATATAAACATATCTTAATTATCGATATTCTATCGACCAAAGGAACACATGCTTTTTGGGTGAAGCCTTTTTTTCGACTATTGGTTCGACTTCCATATTCCTATCCACATATTTTCCATATCTCTCGATATAATCCTCATTCATTCTTCTTATATTTATCGTCCAGTTGGCGAAAGCAGTCAATTTATTATCCTCTTTCAATTTTCGCATCTTGTGGTATTGAATAATAAAGGTGGATTCAGGACTGCTGATGACTATAAGACTATCATCATTCTTCTTAATCGCCTTCTTCCGAGCCCATTCTCTCTGATAAATCTTTCGCTTTTCGACGTTTTTATAGGCTGACATAATGTTTCTTGCTTGCTTGTTATAATATATAGTCATCTTGTCTTTAAATTAATTCGACTAAATGACTAATTGAAATCGACTATTGACTACAATTTCCAACTCATAAGACATCGAGAGATGACAGTCTCTGGGATATGGATTTGGATCTCCGAATATCTCATATATACACACAAAGAATAAATTGTCAAACATAAAGCAGACTTGAATCGCAGACAGATACATAAGAATCATATTATACCTTGTTTCAGCACATAAAAAAGTCTTCAAACTGCTCCACATTCGATATAATGTTGTTGCGTAATGGTTCTCGGAGATAAAATATTGCTTTTCCTCAATCTCCATCGCAAGTCGAACCATAATATACCAATCCTGATACATTACAGACGATTTTA
>JAPLWW010000003.1 GCA_026396375.1 Microcaldota archaeon
GTAATGGCACAAAACCTCGGGGCGCGGTGCTTTGGGGCAAAATCGAATGGTGGAGTAGGAAAAATCATATTTAATGATAAATTGGAAATCGAAAATGTCATATTTACTTTTGGTGCGGAAACAGGCGTCTATGATTATAGAGTCTCAACTGGTGCCCTGAAATCAATGCCCTCTATTTCAGCAGAACTTAAGCTCATGCACACTGGAAACATCTATAGGATACCGGTTGCCAGAGACAGCAAGGGCGCCGTCTATGACATGAAAGGCAGGCTTATAGCGCCGCTGGAGTATTCCCAAGGCAATCTGATCTGGGACTCTTCGCATCTTCCCCCAGCGATGTACGTTGCGCGTATTCTGGAAGAGGGAAAAAGCAGGGCAATAATCATAAACAAGATAAGGTAGCAAAACTAGCTTCTTTTGGGGTGAAGACTTTTTCTTTTCAACCATAGTTTTTCTTTTACGTAGACGCTTTTCTTTTTTCTAAAAAGAAAAGGGCTTTAGCGGGGGGTGGACTTGAACCACCGATCTCCGGGTTATGAGCCCGGCGGGCACTCCAAACTACCCTACCCCGCTGGTAAAAGCGTGTAAACTATTCTTTTACGGGAAAGTTATTTAAATGAATATTAAAAAAATCCCAAAAATATACGATAATGATTTGATTTTTATATTCTTCCTTTTTCTATATTTTCATGGCAGAAATAAGCGTGAACATGTCCCCTAAGATCGCATACCCGTTGATGATTGTATTGGGCCTGTTATTCCTGGTGGGATTTTCCTACCTTGCATACAATGATTATACCGCCTCATCAACATGGAAATCCGTAAACGCGGTTGTCGACCACTCAAACCTCATGATAATCAAGAATACCGGCAGCGATAACAGCCGCTACATGTTCCAGGCCAACATCTCCTACAGGTATACCATAGACGGAACTGAGCATTCCGGCCACTGCTGCAGCTCAAGCAGCAGCGACAATGTTGGAGTACAAAGCATGGTTGACAGGAACAGCGCCGGAAAAACCGCAGAGGTGCTGGTCAACCCCAGCAATCCTTCTGAGTCAAGGCTCAAGGAGGACACAAGCCCGATTAATATGTTCATCGAAATGATAGTCGCATTGTTGGGCCTTGGAATGATGATAGCGGGGATAAAAAAGGCAATGTCTAATCCAAACCCTCCTGACACAAAACAGGAGAATATACCTCAATAGAAGTTCTTTTCTATAAATTACTTTTTTCTTCCTTTCTTCGCTTTCTTTTTCGTGTCACCTATCAGCTTCCTGAGCCTTGCCTTCTTTTCCTTTATCTCCTTCTCCATCTTCGAGCTCCTTTCCTCCATGTCATCCATCTTTTCCTCTGTCCTTTCCGCTGTCTTCCCAAGCTCAGTGAGGTAAAGCTCAATCGCCTTCTGGCTCGCGTTCTCCTCAATCTCCCTTATTTCTGACTCCGCCTTTGTAACCAACAGTCTTATGTCATCAGTCTCCTTCATGTATTCCTTTATGTAACTGTCCAGCTTTCCCTCCAATGACCCTATGTCTTCCACCTCACCATTGAGGGATTCCAATTCGCTTTTCTTCCTTATCAGGATCTTGCTTGCCTCGACTATCCTTGTTTCGAAATCCTCCTTCCTTTCCTCGATTCCGGCAAGGATGTCTGCTGAATGCTCAAGCGTCTTGTCCAATGATGATATTGTCTCCCTTATCGCGATTGTCTTCTTGTCCAGGTCCTTCTGCATCAGGGCTATCCCGGAAAGAGACTCCTTCATTGTTGATATGTTCTCCTGGTCCTCCATTATCTCGTCCTGCAGTGACTTTATCTCGTCCCTCAGATCCTTGCCCTTTGCCTTTGATGTTTGCTTCAATTCAGTAAGAAGGTTTGTCAGTCCCAAATAGACTTCGCTTGCTTCATCAACTAAGGCTTTCGCGGTCTTGCTTTTTGAGGACATTCCTGAAGCTGCAGATGCCGCATCCTTGAGGCTTTTCTGCAATGATGCCATGTGCCTTTTCAGGGAATCCATCCTTTCCCCTATGCCATTGACCTTTTCAGATGCCTCCTTCTCAAGCTGTGGCATCTCAATATTGTAAATCCTATCTTTCCTCTGCTCAAGGTCGCTTATCTCGTCCTTCAATGATTCTACATCCTCGGAATATCCGGCTGCCTTTGCCTTCAATGATGAGAAAGACTCTGGCTTTTTCCTTTCCTCCTTTGCCGCCTTTTTCGGCTTTGGCTTTTCCTCCTCCTTCTCTTTTTCCCTCTGTTTCGGAGGCATGTTTGATATCTCCGCTTCTGCAGACTCAAAATTGGAGGATGTGAACGGGCTTTCGGATATCTCGGAAGCAAGCGTTGACTCTATCGCGCTTTCAGCGGATTTCTTAACCTGGTCCTCTTTCATATGGGGTAAATTGATCGGGCTTCCCTCCCCAAGGTCAAGGAGCCAGACTGCAAAAATCTTGGTCAATTTATATTCCAATCTAAGATATCCTTCCTCCTCCAAAACAAGCAGCCATTTCTTCAGCTTCTTCTTCTCAATATTAAGCTCCTTTGCCAAATCGTCTATCTCAACGCGCTTCTTCTGGCTTAGGATGTCTATGAGCTTGTCTATATCCGTGTTTATAACGATGTCATCGCTCATTATTCATTTCCTCCGGTCCTGATCTTCCAGGTGCCGCTAAGCTTTCTGGATGCCTTTGTAAGGGCTCTTCTGACGCACTTGTCAAGGGCCTTATAGGTGTTTATCGTGAAAAGGACCTGGCCTTTCTTCAATAATGCCGCCCTATCAACCGGCTTCCCGAACGCGCCCCTCATCCCCTTCTGGATCCTGTCTGCGCCTGCGCCCGCGACCATCTTGTTTTCCCTTATGATATGATGCGGATAGACCCTTACCTGCATGAAATACCTGTCCAAGGCCCCCTTCTCAAGCTCCTTGTTCATAGACTGCCTTGCAGCCTCTATGGCGTTGTCCCTGTGATACATCTTCTGCTCTGCAATCAGGGAATAGGTCGCGTCATAGTCGCTTTTCTTGACTCCCATCATGAACTGGTGCAGGTCAGCGTGCGGCATGGACTTGACGAAGCTCTTCCTTGGCCTCCTCCTGCTGAACCTTGTCCATGCGACCTTGTTAGCGTCTCTTATTGATCTTGCCGGTCTTATTGCCATCATTTTCACCTTCTAAATAGTATGCTATTCTCTATAAGAAAGCTTTTAAATGCTTGGTGTTTTCCTAAAAAACCAGCGCTTTCAGGCCATGGAAAGCCATGGAAATCCCAAAATAAAAGGCATATCCTATCAGCAGAGATCCCACTATTGTCGGCAAGGCCGGGATCGGCCTCCTCATTGTCTCCAGCAGCTTCATCGTCGCAAAAAACCCCAGGAACGAGAACAGGATCATTATCAGGAACAGCAGCAGGCTGAACTTCAACGAGCATACCACGAACAATGAGGCTATGAAAAGGTCCCCTGTGCCGAGGTCAAGCCTCCTTGCCTTCTGGATGTCCTTCTTTTCCCCGAAATCAGGCTTGGCATTCCCCCTTGAAACTGTGACAATCATCGAAAGGTTGCTTGACACAACCGCCTTTGCTATGTCTATCATGTGCTTTGTCACGAAAACCGCGATTATGTCATACAATGCCATGAGTATCCCGAAAAGGATAATCGCCTCCATGCTGAGCATGACCCCGAAAAGCGCGCCGATAACCGCAGAGACGACCATGCCGTACATGTTGTTCATCTCCATCGGCATCAGCATCCTCCTTGCAAGGAAGACCAGGCCTATTGTATATCCTATAATTGAGCTTTCAAGGTCATTCAATCCCAGGTACTGGAGGATTATTATCGAAGCTATGGAAAAGCATCCCAAGATTGACAGAAGCTCAACCGCCCTTATGGCATACTTGACAAGCCCGAGCTTGTTTATGACTACAAAGCCCACTGCCCCTATCATCATGTACAGGAAAATTATAAGCCCATCCTCGATAGGCCCCGAAGTTGAAACATTGGGAACAACGTCGCTCCATATCTGGGGCGCGACAAGAGATATCGAAATCAGCATGGCCCCAAGCAGGGCTGAAAATATGATTGTGTATGCATAGACAAAAAACAGCTGCATTTTCAGGTCCATTGGTTCAATCTCCCATCATTGCCTTAAATATCTTGCCTAAGCCCAGCCGACGCATTCCCCAAAGGCAACCATGAAACTGTTGAAATTCCGCTTGTCCATGGATTCGCGCGTGAACTTCAGGAAGCGCAGGAACACAGGGTCTCCAAGATCAGTGGATAGCCGACTGCTGGGAGCATAGTCAATCACCTTATGGCCGGTTCCATCTACCTTGTCTATGTCTGCGCCCCTTTTGATAAGCATGACAACGGTCTTTCTGTCTCCGCTGTATGCAGCGTTGAACAGCGGGGTCCAGCCATTGCCTGGCTCATATTCCAGCTGAGCACCTATATCCAAAAGCTTCCCAACCCTTCGCGTCTTCTTGTCCCAGGAGTGGATTAGGAGCATCTCATTGAGCCTCTTCTGTCTGCTCAATGGTTTCCTTGGTTGGGTTTGCCTCTGCGCCATGATCTGCTATTGGCAGAAGGATTTTAATGGCTAGTCTCTTGTTACCGGCTTGACAAACCCGTGCTTCGGGAAATAGATGTCCCCATTCCTCATAAGCTCGTCTATTATCTTCCTTGTCTTGCTCTCGTCTATGCCCATTGTCTTTGATTCCTCAATTACCAATGAGACCTCGACAACGTCATACTGCGTAGCTAAATTCTTTATGATTTCCAGTATCTCAATTATCTTCTCCCTTTCGCTCTGGCTCTTTCCAGTGCTGATAATATCAACGTCTATCCTCCCTGTCTCCTGGTCTGTCATTATCGCCTTCATGACAAAATTGAGCAGATCGGTTGCGACATGGGCGTCATGCTCCTCGACAGTGTCCTTTAGCCTCATCTTGGCGTTTGCCTCAGCCAGCCTCACCAATCCTTCCAGGTATCTTGGGGTTATGGGAACAGACCCTGTCCTCTGCCCAAGGTTCCTCAAATTTATGTAAAAGTCCTTTATGACCTTGATTGCCTCCTTTGTCAATTTCGGGTTTGAGACCTTTTTGGCATATGCGATGTATTTCCTCATAAGCTCAGGTGATATCCTCTCCTCCTTCATCTGCTCGTCCTTTTCCTTCTTGTCCTCCATTGTCTCAAGGGCATTGTAATGGATGTTGAGTATGTGATCCGCAAGCCTCTCGTCCCTTTCGCTGTTGAGGACATCAAGCATGGGGAATATCAGGTCAAACCTTGAAAGCAGGGAAGGGGGAATGTCAAACTGCTCGCTTATTATCTTGTTCTGCTGGAACCTTCCGAACTTCGGGTTTGCAGCAGAGATTATCGCTGTCTTTGACCTTAGAGTTGCAACAATGCCTGCTTTCGCGAGGCTGACAGTGCCGCTTTCCATGACCTCATGCAATGCCCCCCTGTCCTCGTCATTGATCTTGTCAAACTCGTCTATTGCCGCAATTCCCCCGCTTGCAAGAACCAACGCCCCTGCCTTGAGGGTCCAGCCATCCCCGGACAGCTCATCCTTTTCCGCGCTTGCGGTAAGCCCAACCCCTGAAACGCTTTTTCCGCTCACGTAAATGCTTTTTGGGGCTATCGCAACAGTCTGCTGGAGGAACCTTGTTTTTGCGATTCCAGGGTCTCCGACCAACAGTATATGGATATCATCCCTTATCTTTGCCCCTCCTCCTGTTGTCTTGTTCTTTGTCCCTCCAAACAATTGCAAAGCTATTGCCTTCTTGATCTCCCTGTATCCCCAGACATCAGGGGAGATGGAATTCACTATCAGCTCCTCAATGTCATTCCTTGAGGCTAATTTGATTATTTCCTCTTCATCCTCCTTTGAAAGCACTATGTCCTCAAAGTCCTTCTTCATCTTCCTTATGTGCAAAATGTCAATGTGCTTTGAGAATATGGTCGGGGACTTGTTCTTGCCTATGTTGGGGCTTATCCTCAATATTCCGGTAACCTCGACATTGTCTCCCGGGATTATGGTGTTCACCAGGTCATCCTCCATGTTGCAGATTATCTTTGACGTCGGGCTTCCGGACCTCACCCTTTCCAGCATGTCCTGGACCTCTATCCTCTGCATGTCTATGAACTTGCTTTCGTCAAGCAGGTCCTTCAGGAAGCCCTTTTTGCATATCGGGCACTTTTGCGGCGGCGTGAAATCCTTTGTGACGATGATGTCAAACCTTTCGCTTCAGCCTCACTATCGCCTCCTCGGCTGATTTTATCATGTCGTCAGGATTGTCAACCACAGTTGTGGAAAGGTCTGCGTCAAACTTTGAAAGCTCGGCAAAATCGACCTCGATGCTCCTGATTTTTGGATAGTTTTTGAGGACCCTGTCTATCTCCTTCTGGTAGAATGAGCTGAAGAACTGCTCGAATGCCGAGATATAAGTTTCCCTGTCTTCCATGGTTAGATCCTCGCCTGCCCCTTTTTATTGCCTCCCAGACCCCGTTGCCAGCAGGGGCTTGTGGAGATATGACAGCTGTTCGCATCATTCCTTTAAAAAATAGCATTTCAAACCTTGAACAGGGGTCGGACTTCCCCTATTATATTTATTATATAATATAATTATGCTGTCATTTCTTCTTTGACCTTATTAAGATATCAATTATCGAAAGGACAACCCCGATTCCTATCAGGCCATACCCAATTACCCTGTCATCGCTGAACACGATTCCTGCAAGGATAAACCCAAAAGCAAGGCCAGCCAATGGCGTGAGCATTTTCTCCTTTTTGTCCTTTTTAACGAAAAATACAAGCAGGGCGATGATCGCCAATGCAACAACAGCTACTGCGATATAGATCTGTGATACATCCATAATATTTCACTCATCCCGCTATCCTCTTGATTTCCTTGGCAAATTCAATCATCCTCTTGTCCTTTGGGCTGAATCCCTGGTCCAATGCAGAATTAACAGAGTTGATGTATTCCCTTCCTTTCCCTTGAAGAAGAACAGGTTTTCATGATGTTTTTCGCGTAAATGATGAGTTGTTTCTCTTTTTTCTCTGCACCGAGGAAACTGCTGGGTTAAACGTTTTTTAAACATATTCATTCATAATCCACCCATGTGGGAGACAATTGCCGCAGTGGTTATCGCGATAGTTATCGCATGGATTATGTTTTCCCTGGTCAAGACATTCGGGAAATTCATAATAAACGGTATAATGGGGCTATTGGCAATGCTCATAATCAACGCCCTGGGAATAGGGGTTCCTGTCAATCTGCTTTCCATTATTGTCGTTGCATTGGGGGGATTGCCGGGCCTGGCTATAGTCATAATCCTGCATTTCCTTAGGATAATATTCTAGCGGATTATATTTTAGATTTTTTGAGAATCTTGTTGGCTGTTTTCAGCAATTCGTCCACGTTCACTTCTGATTTTCCTGTGAGCTTTTCCAGGCTGGCCTTTGCGGCCTTGATCTTGGCAGGATTCTTGTCTTCTATCGCTTTGTTAAGGGCGTTTATGGCATTATCCAATTTCGCCTTGCCCGATTTCTGTATTATATCCTCTGCGGCTTCCTCGGTCTTCTTGCCCTGCCCTGCAATCTGGCTCTTTAGTCTAGTCACTTCATCCTTTGCCTTCTTTATTGCGGCTGCGTTCGGCTTCTTGGTTCCAACCAGCTCTTTGAGCCTGGATTCAGCCTGATTCAGCTGATTTTCAAGCGCTTTTACCGCTTCGGGCTTGTTCAGGGCATTTTCCCCCTTTTCCGCCCCCTTTTCCGCCAGCTTCATAGCCAGCGGACCTGATGCCAAAACAACCCAGGTCGCCATTATCAGCGCATTGTATTTCAAGATGTCGCTGGCAATGCTTGGGGAAGAATCGCCTTTCCCAATGCGTTTTTCTATGCTGCTGAGGCCCTTGCCTATATCATCCTCTACTGCATTCAGCTTCGCCCTGTATTCATACGGCAATGTGGACTCCATGCTGGCCTTCTGGCCTTTCACTTTGTTCAGATCCTCCTTCATCTGGCTTATCAATGCTATCTGCTTTTTCCTTGAGCTGTACACTGATTCGTCAAAAATGTATTCCGATATCCCCAGGCCTGTGGCAATCGTTGCCTTTGCGCCAAACCTAACGGCTACCTGGGCGAGCTTCGGATATTTTAGCTTTGCCAAGCCCTCATATATTTCAATGGCTGCCTTTGAGCCCAATCTCTCGGCAATCTCTATCGCCTTTTCCTTAGGCCCCTTGAACCTGAGGATCAAAGAACCGCCGATGATTATGATCGGAACCGCCCAGTCTATCACCTTTTCTGCGGTTGCCGCTCCGCCTGCCCCTTTTGCTGAGACAAACTCCCCGTAGGACGCTGTTGCGTAATTTCCTATTGACTTGTAAAAATTCTCGACTTTGGATGCAAGGGTTTCTATCTCAGCGGGATTATTTTTGTCATTGACAGATGAAACCAGCGAAAGGTATGCCTCGTTCGCCTTCTTATACGCCTCAATCGTCCTTGGGGCCTTTTTTTCATTGCCAAGCTCCTTGACAATCTTGTCTTTGCTTGTTGTCAAGGCATCGAACACCTGCCCGAATGTTTTAACTGCCTCCTCGGGATTGGAAAGGATGACTGCATTCGGCGCCTTTGGCTGCTCCACCTTTCTCGGCTTGAGCTCCGGGATCCTGACGGAATCCGCATGCGAAGGCATTGGCGTTGTGATGCCTGCCAGCCTGCTGCCAGCTGGGCCTGGAGAATAATGGTACATGTCATATGCCGATATATCCCTGCCCCCTGATATGGTGTATGCCGAAGCGCACACGCTTGAAATCTTCCTCATGGATTCCATTGTGGCGCCGTTGGCGTTGAAATATTCCGAAAACAGCCTTCTTATGTTTTCAGCCTCCTTTTCATCCATGTTCCTTAGGACGCTCATGACATTCGCAACAATGCCGCCTTTTTCATTGTTGAATCTCAGGATATTTTGCTCATTTGCCAGAGAATATTTCTTGGTGTACGGGTTCTTTGCATATTTGGGCGCGGGCTTTTCCGTATCAACAAGGTCCTTCACGGCATTTATCCTGTCAGCGTCGGTTTTTGAATCGAATATCCTGTTTATCCTGTCATCTATTGACAATGTCGCTCTTTGCTTTGGTTTTGTCGTTTCCATTTATTGCACCTATGCTCAATTATGCGTCTTACAATTTAAAAAGATGATTGATATATTTAAAGCTCCGCCGCGCCCTTTGCGTCAACCTTTAAATAATGCATCAGCCTGATTAAAGCAGATCATATGAGTTTTGCGACATCGATACAGAACGCGATCAAGAAGTTCATGGGCAAGACAGTCGTGGACGAGGAGTCTGTCAGCGAGCTGGTCAAGGAGATACAGAAAGCCCTGATAACGGCAGACGTCAACATCAAGCAGGTCTTTGAATTATCAAAGAAAATAAAGGAGCAGTCGCTTTCCAAGGAGATGCTGAAAGGCATTTCAGTAAGGCAGCACGTGATAAAAGTCATTTATGACGAGCTTGCCTCTATCTTGGGCAATTCCTATACTCCGCGATTGGATAGGCATAAGGTGATGCTTGTCGGGCTTTACGGCTCAGGAAAAACAACAACCTCTGCGAAGCTTGCTTATTTTTATCTGAAAAAAGGCCTTAATCCCTATCTTATTTCAGTTGACAACGACAGGCCTGCAGCCAAGGAGCAGCTTAGGCAATTATCCGAGAAGATCCATTCCCAGTTCTGCACTTCCGAAGGCTCATGCGTTGAGATAATCAAGGGATGCGCCCAAGGTGCCTCGAAATCAGACGTTGTGATTGTTGACACTGCAGGAAGGAACGCGTTTGACGCTGATCTGGCAAAGGAATTGAAAGACACTTATAACGAGTTCAAGCCTGACGAGGTTTTCCTTGTTGTTTCAGCTGACATCGGGCAAGTAGCTGGAAAACATGCCAAGGCATTTTCCGAGGCAGTTCCGATCACTGGGGTCATTGTAACAAAGATGGACGGCTCAGGAAAGGCAGGAGGCGCGCTTACTGCTGTTGCCGAAACCAAGACTAAAATGGCTTTTATCGGGGTTGGGGAGAAGACAGACAACCTTGAGGTTTACAATTCAGAAAGGTTTGTTTCAAAGCTTTTGGGAATGCCTGATTTTCAATCTTTGATGGAGCAGATGAAGGAGATAGAGAAGAACATCACAGTTGAGCAAACGGAGGAATTTGACCTTGACACTTTCTATACCCAGATGA
>JAPLWW010000115.1:0-15692 GCA_026396375.1 Microcaldota archaeon
TTAAGCATCGCTCCAACAATAGAGAAAACGAAAGACACGCTGTTTGTCAGCTATGGAAAGAACAGCATGATCTATGTCATAGGCAAAAGCGGAACAAATATCCTGCTTATGGCAAAGAAGAAGATAAGCGACGATAAGATAGAAACGATGTCAAAGAAGATATTGAAGGCTATGGGAATTGCACGGTGAATCAAATGGCAGAGGAATATGACGCATCATCAATCAAGATACTGGAGGGCCTTGACGCAGTGAGGAAAAGGCCTGCAATGTACATAGGGGACACTTACAAGAGGGGATTCCATCATCTGCTTTATGAAGTAATTGACAATTCCATAGACGAGGCCTTGGCAGGCTACTGCAGCGAGATAATAGTAATCATAAACAATGACGGCTCTGCGGAAATCATAGACAACGGGAGGGGAATCCCTGTTGACATCCATCCTGACACAGGCAAAAGCGCGCTTGAGGTTGTAACAACAGTGCTTCATGCAGGCGGAAAATTCGACAACAAGAGCTACAAGGTCAGCGGAGGCCTCCATGGAGTCGGAATCAGCGTGGTCAACGCCCTGAGCGAATGGATGATTGTTGAGGTCCATAGAAAAGGCCATGTGCACATGCAAAGGTATGAAAGGGGAGTGCCGTCCCATGACGTGAAGATAACAGGAACAACAAGCATAAAGGGCACTGCGGTCAGGTTCAAGCCTGATACCCAGATATTCAAGGAGATGTTCTTAGACTCATAATTGATAAGGACAAGGCTCCAGGAGGAGGCATTCCTGAATGCAGGAACAAAGATCATCTTCAAGGACAGGATAAACAACAAGGAGGAGGCATTCCACTATGAGAAGGGCCTTGTTGACTTTGTGGCTTTTTTGGCAGAGGGAAAGACCCCTGTTTCCAACATTGTCTCGGGAAAGAAGGAGGAAGGAGACATTGCAGTTGACTTCGCCCTGCAGTATGTCAATTCATACAGCGAGAACATCTATGCCTTTGCAAACAGCATCAAGAACGAGGAAGGCGGAGTCCATCTTGTAGGCTTCAGGTCCGCCATCACAAGGGCGATCAACGATTTCATCAAAAGGTTCAACCTTCTCAAGGGGGAGGAAAAGATATCAGGGGACGACATAAGGGAGGGGCTGACTGCTGCAATCCATGTGAGATTGCCCAATCCTCAATTCGAGGGTCAGACAAAAACCAAGCTGGGCAACAGCGAAGTCAAGGGGATAGTTGACAGCATAGTCTATGATAATTTCAAGGAATGGATGGAGATGCATCCTGACGAGGGAAAAAGGATAGCCCACAAGGTCATTTCGGCCATGGAGGCAAGGGAGGCTGCCAAAAAGGCAAAGGACCTGATAAGGAGGAAAAGCGTATTCGAAAGCTCCATCCTGCCTGGAAAGCTTGCAGACTGCGCGACAAAGGACGCGGAAAAGGCCGAGCTGTTCATTGTCGAGGGAGAATCTGCCGGAGGCTCGGCAAAGCAGGGAAGGGACAGGGAAACCCAGGCGATCTTGCCTCTCAAGGGAAAGATACTCAACATCGAGAAGGCAACCATGGAGAAGCTCCTGAAGAATGAGGAGATCAAGAACATAATATTGACATTAGGCACGGGATTCAGCGACGAATATGACCCTGCAAAGCTGCGATACCATAAGATCATAATAATGACAGATGCAGATGTTGACGGAAGCCACATCATGACGCTGTTACTTACGCTTTATTTCAGGTATTTCAGGCAATTGCTGGACAACGGATACATCTATGTCGCAATGCCCCCTCTTTACAAGATAAAGAAGGGAAAGAATGAGCTCTATGCCTACAATGACGAGGAAAAGGACAAATTGCTCAAGGAGATAGGAGAAGGCGCGGATGTCCAGAGGTACAAGGGGCTTGGGGAAATGAACCCGGAGCAGCTGTGGAACACCACTATGAACCCCGAGACAAGGAAGCTCAAGCAGATAACGATTGATGACGCGGCCAAGGCAGACATCCTGTTCAACATCCTGATGGGCGAGGAAGTCGAGCCAAGGAGGAAGTACATTGAGGAGCATGCACTGGAAGTCAAGGAGCTGGACATCTGATAAGCCCCCTTATTTTGGCTTTGCGCTTTTGCCCAAACTGTAAACCCACAGAAGGCGAAAAAGGGTTAAACGGCGTTCTTTTAAAATATTATATTTACAATGAAATTATGGTTCAAAAAACAGGGGAATTGACTGGATTGAAAGCTGCAGAAGTCATAAAAGCCAAAAAACCTAAATTTGAGATACCAAAAACAGAAGGAGTTCAGATAAGACCTGAAATGCAAAGGAGACTTAATTCAAGGCTTATAGATGCTATTGAACAAGGTGCTAATGAAGAAATTAAAAGATTAGTTAAAAGAGGTGCTAAAATTCCAGGAAGTGAAGAGGAACGTTTGGAAACTTGTCTTATTGATGCTATTGAACAAGGTGATAATAAAGAAATTGAAATATTAATGAATGCACATGTGGATGCGAATTCGTTTGATCAATTTGGAAGGACTGCGTTAATGTTAGCTATAACGAATTTAGAGAAATTGGAGGAATATTCTAAACTTTGCGCTTTGCTTATTAAGAGAGGAGCAGACGTAAATGCAAATGACGACGATGGTGATACTCCTCTAATGCTTGCTGTAGATGAAGGCAATCTTGGAATTATCAGGATGCTTATTAGATCAGGAGCGAATGTCAATGCAAAGAATAATGAAGGAGAAACTGCTCTAATGCGCGCCAGGGATCATAGAAACAAAGAAACAATCAATGTCATTACTTCATATTATATGAGTAGAGTTCTTAGTAATGAAGAAGCGGAGATGTTCATATACAGCTTCAGCGAATGCACAAGCCAATAGCCTTTCGGCTGGCTTTCCTGTTGAATAAAATAAAAATTAGAAAATAAAGGAAAGTTCCGGAATTTAGAAGTCCGGAAGCTTTGACTTTTCTCCCTTAGCCATGCAATAGACGTCGTAGATTATGAAGATGTCAATTGCAAAGATTATGAGCAATAATGGAAATATGCATAGCGAGCCGAATCCCATTGTGACAAAGGACAATACAAACACGCCTATAACAAGAACCGCCAAAACTGCCCAGACTCCCACAGTATAGATCAGTGCCTTTCTTGTGTATCCAAGGATCACATATCCAACTCCAGGGGCGCTTATTAGGACCATGCAGATGAAGCTTATCAATGCAACGATGTTTGGATCATTTGTGTCTATCCCCCCCATCTGCACGCGCTGGCCCGTATTCTGCAATGGGCTTGGGCTTGAAGATATTGGTTTTGCCTGCTCTGGTTTTGGAGCAGATTTGGCCTGCTCTGCTTTTGGCGCATCCTGCTTAGGAGGCGAGATTGACCTTATCTGTTCAGTTTTCGCTGGTTTCACCGGCATAATTTTTCACCTTGATCCTATATATGCTGGAATTCGTTTAAAAAGGTTTCAAAATACCTCCACTTTTCCACTCTTGTTGACAAAGATATCCCTTTCAAGCCTTAGCCCAAAATTGCCTTTGTAATAGACGGCCGGCTCCAATGTGAAGACTGTTCCCCTTATCCTATCCTTTGAACCTTTCCTTAGCCTTGGATATTCGTGCACTTCCAAACCCACTCCATGGCCAATTGAATGGGGCATCTGAGGAAGCCCAACCTGCCTGAAAGAATTTATGTAATTGAGATGGACGTCATTTCCGGAATAGCAGTCTGAAAGATTGTCCAGCATGGTATTGAATGATTCTCTTATTTTTCCGTAGAGCCCGAACTCCCTGGACTTTTTGTCAAGGAAAACTACCTCGGTTATGTCGCTGCAGTAGTGATTGTATATCACCCCGAAGTCTATCATGACAAAAGACCCTATCTTCCTTGAAGTCGGTACCGAATGGGGATATGAGGAGTTGATTCCTGATGCAATGATAGGCTCAAATGACAGCCCAAGGCCCTGGTCAATGGTTTCCTTTTTGAGCTTCTTGGCGATTTCCATCTCAGTCATTCCTTTCCTTATGTCCAAGCCGAAGATTATCTCCTTCGTTTTCCTTGACGCGCTTTTTATCAGGCGCGCTTCATCCTCACTTTTGAATGACCTTTTCACAAGATAATCCTCGCTGATGTCAATGACCTTTTTTGCGCTTTTCCTTATTTCGGAATAGAATTTGACATTCTCGTTGAGGAAATCCATGCCGACTTCCTTTCCCTTTACAAGCCTCAGGATCTTCTTCATGTCAAAGGTCTCTGTTTTTCTGTAGGCTTTTTTGTCAAAATCCATGTTCATGCTATGCCCGAAGATCCTGGAGGATTTTCCGTCCTTGATGAAAATTACGTCGCTGATGTCCAATCCTGTTTCATAGAAGAAGTTGGGATTGGAGCCGTGGTTGTTGAGGATTATCACTTTCCCACCTCCGCGCTGCCTATTATGAAAGGCTCCTTTGTCTTGTCAATTATAAGAGCCTTCTCCCCCCTCGAGGAAAACGGCCTTTGGGTGATGTTCTGGCCTATGGAAAATGGCGAGTCCTGCATTGAAAGGACTATCATGAACTGGTGCCCCTCGACAAGCCTCTTTTTCAGGAAAGGCAAGGAGTCGATGTTGGAAACCCTTGTGCCTGTGTTGATTTCGTAATCCGAGAAATAGTCTCCCTTGTCTATCTGCGTTTCGTCAACGTTCTTCAATGAGGCTCCGAACCTGTTTCCTGCAGTTATCTCCTCGACATCCTGGTCATGGAGCTGGAGGCTCTTGATCTCGATGGCAAGATCCTTTTGCGGAACCTTGAGGCTCTGGTGCCTTTTCAATGACCCTGAGATCACGAAGCCCAGGGCAACGACGCCTATCCCCTTGACCTTGAAAACATCATCCACAAGGGCCAGTGTCTTTGAATCCGAGGGAGATTCCATTGCAAGAAGCTTTTCCTTGAGCGCGATCGGATCGGTTATCGGCTCGTATTTTTCAACAATTGTGCCTTTGGTTATCTGCTCAATCATGGCAGGATCTCCAAGAATGAAGCCGTTCTTTCTCGAAAGGTGCGCCGCTATCACGATGTTTGCCATCTCCTGCAGGTTGCCTGTTGGCGCAATTATTAGGATATCTGCCGTTGAGAAAACCTGGGCCAGGGTTTCAGGCTTGTTTCTCCAATCCTGCGGGCAAAGGGTGGTAAGGTATTTGCTGCCTTCCTTGAGATTGTAGATCTGGATGCCCCTCCTTTCTTCCTTTTTTCCAAAATGCTTGAGAGGCTCAGGATCCCCTGCATAACCTATTATGTTTGGCATACGCTATCTATTATTGGGCAGGTTTTAAAAGATTGAAGAAAATCAGGGTTTTTGATCCTTTTGGGAATATCTTGAGCCCTCGAAGTTGAACGTGGAAAGGTAATCGGAAATTGTTTCCGCCCTCCTGATCATCTTGAACTCGCCTTGCTCCGTCAAAAGGAATTCGGCGCATCTCAATTTCCCGTTGTATTGGAATCCCATGGCATAGCCATGCGCTCCTGCGTCATGGATCGCAACAACATCATTCGGCTCAACCAATGGGAGCTCCCTGCTGATCGCAAACTTGTCGTTGTTCTCGCAAAGCGATCCTGTAACGTCATAGACATGGTCCCTTGGCTGGCCTTCCTTGCCCATGACAGTTATATGATGGTAAGAGCCGTAAAGCGCAGGCCTCATCAGGTTTGCCATGCATGCGTCCAAGCCTACATAGTTCCTGTATTTCTGTGCCACGTGCCTCACTGTTGAAACCAGATAGCCGTGGGGCCCTGTTATCAATCTTCCGCATTCCATGAAAAGCCTTGGCATCGGAACGTTCCTGGCTGAAAACCTGGAATATGCCTCCCTTATGCCTTCAGAGACAAGCTCAAGGTCAACCTCTTTCTGCTCAGGCTTGTATGGGATCCCTATCCCCCCTCCGATGTTCATGAACTCAACATTTATTGAATACATGTAGGAGAATTTCACCGCAATCTCGATCAGCATCTTGGCAGTGTCAACAAAATACTGGGGATTCAGCTCATTGGATGCTATCATTGTGTGGATCCCGAACCTGGCAACCCCTTTTGAAAGCGCCTTGATGTATGCAGAGTCCAATTGGTCCTTTGTAAGGCCATATTTTGCCTCCTCAGGCTTTCCTATTATCGAGTTTCCCTCCCTCAAAGGCCCTGGGTTGTACCTGAAGCAGATCAGCCCAGGCAATCTTGCCTTCTGCTCAAGGAAATTCAGATGGGTGATGTCATCAAGGTTGATTATTGCCTCAATCTCCTTGGCATATTTGAATTCCTCCGCAGGGGTGTCATTTGAAGTGAACATTATGCCTTCGCCAGTCACCCCAACACTGCTTGCCATCTTGAGCTCAGGCAATGAGCTGCAGTCCATCCCAAACCCCTCTTTCATCAGCATTTCCATTATATAGAGGTTGGGGCATGCCTTGACTGCAAAGAAATTCCTGAAGCCCTTTCCAGGGACCCAGGAAAACGCGCTGTTCAATCTTTTTGCCGTTTCCCTTATCCCCTTCTCATGGTAAATATAGAATGGCGTCGGATGGTCCTTTGCAAGCTTTTTTATCTGGTCTTTCGTGAAAGGTAGGGTTTTTTCTGCCATCGGAATCACAGTATAAGATTAGATTCTATTTTTTCCACGCCCTCGAGGATATTCTCCCTTATGCCAAAAGAGCTGACCCTGAAGTATCCCTCTCCGCTTGGGCCGAATCCTGAGCCTGGGGTGATGACTACGTTGGCCTCTTCCAGCATCTTGTCGAAGAACTCCCAGGATTTCATGTTGTTGGGGGTCTTTATCCAGAGGAAAGGCGAGTTGGTCCCTCCATAGACTTCAAAGCCCAGCTTCCTGAAGCATTCTGAAAGTATCCTTGCATTTTCCATATAAAAGTCGATAAGCTCCTGGGATTCCTTTATCCCTTTCTCTGTCAATACTCCCAATCCTCCATCCTGGGCGATATTGGATGCGCCGTTGAAGAATGTGCATTGCCTCCTGTCCCAAAGGCTCCATGGGGTGAATTCATCCCCTGGCTTTGAGTCTGCGGTAACCAACGCTTTGGGGACAATTGTCCAGCCAAGCCTGACTCCTGTGAACCCTGCCCATTTTGAGAAGCTGCTGATCTCTATCGCGCATTCCTTTGCCCCGTCTATCTTGTAGATGCTCTTTGGAAGGCTCGGATCCTTGATGTACATTGAATATGCCGAGTCGAATATTATTATCGCCTTCTCATCCATCGCATATCTGACAAACGGCTCAAGCTGATGATTTGTAGCAACCGCGCCTGTCGGGTTGTTCGGGCTGCAGATGTATATTAGGTCAACATGCTGTTCCGGGACATTCGGAAAGAATCCGTTTGACCTGTTGCACGGCATGTAGACAATTCCCGAATAGCATGAAAAACTGGGATCGAATGCCCCTGACCTTCCTGAAGCCACGTTTGTGTCGACATAGACAGGGTAGGCGGGATCCTGCACCGCGACAATGCTTTTGATGTCAAAAATTGACTGGATGTTCCCTGAGTCGCACTTGGCCCCGTCGCTTATGAAAATCTCCTCAGGCTCAAGGCATACGCTATAGTTTTCCCAGTAGAAATCCGTCAGCGCCTTTCTCAAATCCTTGCTTCCCTGCTCAACCCCATAGCCGGTGTACGTTTCAGGCCTTGAAAGCTTGTCAACCCCATTATGGAGATGCTCGATGACAGTCGATGTCAGGGGAAGCTTCGTGTCCCCTATGCCGAGCCTTATTATCTTTTTCACGTTGCTTGCCTTCGGGCTTGCTATGAATTCCTTTACCCTCCTGTTTATCTCGGGAAAAAGATAGCCTGCCGCAAGCTTCCTGTAGTTAGGATTCAGTTTTGCCCCCACTGCGCAATTTGTTTGTTGTGCCATAACGATACCTTTCTAATAACGGTTTAAAAATATTGGCTTTGACCATCAAAAAACACAGAAACAGGTGATGACAAATCATTTAAAGGATTTGCATCAAAGAGGCTAGCATGATAGACATTGAGATTGTCAGGAAGGACCCTGACTTTGTGGCAAAGGCATTGCACAACAGGCAGATGAACCCGGACATGGCGCTTGACTTCAAGATGCTTGACACCGAATGGAAGAATGTAAAATCAGAATTGGATGCATTGAGGGCCAGGAAGAACCAGACAACCGCAAAGATAGTTGAGATGAAGAAGGCGGAAAAGGACCCCTCTGAAATCCTGAATGAAAGCAAGGAAATCTCCGACAGCATCGAAAGGCTGGAAAAAAGGGAAAAGGAGATAAGCGAGCAAAGATACAACCTTTGGGCGATAATCCCGAACATCCCTGATGCCTCTGTTCCGATAGGAAAGGACTCGAACGACAATGTCGAGCTGAAAAAGTCCGGAAAGCCGAAAAAGAAAAGCACGGATGTGCTTCCACACTATGATTTGGGAATAAGGGAAGGCGTGCTTGACTTTGAAAGGGGGGCAAAGCTTGGAGGGCATAGGTTCACAGTAATGAGCGGATGGGCCAACAAGCTGGAAAGGGCATTGATAAACTTCATGCTTGACATCCATGTCTCCAGAGGATATAGGGAAATGTGGGTTCCTGCAATAGTGAAGGAGGAGATGATGTTCGGGACAGGGCAGCTTCCGAAATTCAGGGAGGAGTTCTACACCACCGAGGACGAGGGGAACAGGCTTTGCCTTATCCCGACCGCGGAAGTCCCCTTGACAAACCTCCATAGCGGGGAAATACTGGAGGAATCGGATCTTCCCAAGAAATATGTCGCCTTTACCCCTTGCTTCAGGAAAGAGGCGGGATCATACGGAAAGGACATAAAGGGAATAATCAGGCAGCACCAGTTTGACAAGGTTGAGATGGTGAAGATAACGGCGCCTGAAACAAGCTCGAAGGAGCATGACCTTATGCTCAATGACGCTGAAAACATCCTGAAGCTGCTTGACCTTCCCTACAAGGTTATCACCCTTTGCACAGGGGACATGGGATTCAGCGCCTCAAAGACCTATGACATAGAGGTTTGGATGCCAAGCCAGGACAAATACAGGGAGATAAGCTCAGTGAGCAACTGCACGGATTTCCAGGCAAGGAGGATGAAGACGAAGCTGAGAAGGAAAGGCGAATTCGTTCTTCCCCATACGCTTAACGGGTCAGGGCTGGCAGTAGGAAGGACACTGGTTGCTATAATGGAGAATTTCCAGGAAAAGGACGGGTTGAAGATCCCGAAATCCCTAATTAATTATATGGGAACCGATTTCGTGGAGTTCAAATGAAAATCTATTTCACAAAAAGGAGCCTCCAGGAATGGCAGGAAGCGGAAGGCAAGATTACTGCCAGCCTTGATTTGGGGCTTACTGAAAAACAGGTTTCCAAAAAAAGGATCAGGGAGATCGCAAAGAAAATAGGGGAAAAGCTGAAGGACGAAAGGATAAAGGACAATTATGTCTATCTTCTCAAAAACGATGAATTGTACAAATTGGCGCTTTTCCACCAGGGGCATTTCTACAAGCTGAGGATGTTCAAGGATTTCAAAGAGCCTGTCCTTGAGATAGACGGATTGAGGATGCAGCTGGTAAAGGAATTTAATTCTGCGGAAGAATACGCCAATGGGATAATCAAGGAGCTGGGAATCAGGAAAGGAACCTGCCTGGAATGCTGCACAGGCCTTGGCTACATCACTTCTCAGCTTTCCGTAATATGCGAAAAGGTCGTGACAATAGAGAACTCAAAAGCTGTCCTGGCGTTGGCAAGGCTCAATCCTTATTCCAAAAGGATGTTCTCAAAGAACGTGAAAAGGATTCATGGGGATGCGTTTGAGAAGGTTCCGAAAATAAAGGAAACGTTTGACTATATAATCCATGACCCTCCAAGGTATTCCCATGCCTCCCAGCTCTATGTGCCTGAATTCTACAAAATGCTGAGAAAAAGGTTGAATCCCGGAGGAAAGCTTTTCCATTACACAGGGACATTGACATCCCAGGGGGACCTGAACGGCAGGATAAGGAATGACCTTGGAAATGCAGGATTCAAGAACGTGAAAAGGATAGAGAAACTGCAGGGATTCATCGCTTCCCTTTGATTATGCTTTCCAGGATAGGCTTCATCTCATTGTAAACTTGCTGGATGTTCCTGTTGCCGTCTATCCTTATCCATTGCTTTGCATAGAAATTCTTGCTGTACATGATTTCGTAGACTGACCTTACCTCGTTCAGGAGGTCCATGTCCTTCTCGTTCCTGTCAGGCTCCTTGTGGCGGACCTTCCTTTCCATTGCATTGTTTATGCCAACGTCAATCCAGAAAACCGCGTCAGGGACAGGCGGAGCGATGTCCTCAATGATTCTCATTGCAACGTTCCTGTCCAATGACCTTGCGTATGCGACCGTTGAGTAGATATACCTGTCCAAAATTATCAGATTATGCTCATGGTCTATATTTGAGATGCCTTGGCAGATGTCCGCCAGATACATGAGGAAAAGTGATTTCGGGTGAAGATGGATCCTTCCCTCAAGGAATTCCCTTATCTGGGGCATGGTCCTGTAGTCAGGGAATTTCAATTGGATGGCCTTGAAGTCCTTTGATGCGAGAAATGCCTGGGTTGTTTTGCCGGATCCGTCTATGCCTTCGATTGCAATGATCATGATAAAACCTAGAATTTATTCTTCCTGGAGCTCTTTCCTTAGCTGCGCCAGCTCCTCATGAAGCTTGAAGTTCCTCTTAAGAGGATCCTTCATCGCCAGCTTCTCAAGCTCAATTAGCCTTGCCTTGATATTAGCCTTTCTCCTTCCATAGTCCTTTTTGCTTATGCCCATTATACCACTAAAAAATATTCTATGGTGATGCTTTAAAATACTATGGGCAAACGTATAATACTTGTTGGCCGGGATGGCGTAGTGGTAGCGTGGAGGCCTGTGGAGCCTTAGGTCCGGGATCGAATCCCGGTCCCGGCCAAATACACAATTATACTGTAGATATCCGGACCGGAATCTTCCAAAGGAAGATTACCAGCAAAAACAAGTTTTTGCTGTCCCGGTCCCGGCCAAGCCCTTTTCTTTTTTGCGAAAAAAGAAAATCGTCTACGGAAAAGAAAAAAACTACTTTTGTCTCCACTCAAAAGAGCTATATTTTAAAACCCTGTTTTTGAAAGCATTATCATGACAAATAAAATAGTTCTAGTGGCTCTTATAGCATTGTTAGTGACATTCGGATGCGTTGGTGGAAACCAAACCGCCAACAGCACAGGCGCAGGAACAACGCACACGACGACAAATACCGGGAACGGCAACGCAGCTGCAGGCGGCAATGTCGCAGCAGGAACCCAGAATAATACGGCAGGATCAGGATCATCCTCTGCAAATTCAGGGAGCTCTTCCTCGTCAAGCTCATCAAGCACAAATCCGCTTGACGCCATCCTGGCAAACATTAACCAAGCTAACTATAAGGTAACCTATGACGTAGCCAGCTCATACAGCGGAAACACCGTAAAGATGTCCATGGTCCAGTATGTGAAGGGAAAGAACATGAGATATGACACAGAGGCAAGCGGCTTTGTGACCGAGACCTTTGTCCTTGACAAGAAATCCTACTCCTGCATCAACATGGGGCAGGGATTCACATGCACGGAATCGGCAAGCTCGGAAGAGGCATCAGCAACTCCTGAAGACCTGAAATCATCCGAGGACAACTACAACATCGTGCCCCTTCCTGACAGGACGATAGCCGGGATAGCGGCAAAATGCTTCAACATGAAGGTGAAGAGCGGGGCAGCAGAAGGCCTGATGGATGATATTAACTACTGCTTTTCAAGCGATGGAATAATCCTTTATACGGGATCAAGCGTTTCAGGAGGGGAAACCAGCATGACTGCAACAGCTGTTGAAAGGGGAATATCGGACAGCGTGTTCACGCTTCCGGCAACGCCGACAGCGCAATGATGGAAAGAGGGGTATTTTACCCCATTTTTTCTTATTTTTATTTATAAAGGCTTCGACGCTGTGGCAGGGACCAGGGAACTATTTAAAAAGTGTTGTTATAATAAGTAGGTATATATGGTAGATACCAGAAAGATCCACTCTAACAAACATAATGCAAAAAGGAAGCCAAACCCCAGAAAAAGCGCTGAGCCGCTGGTTGGGAACATCTCTGAAAGGAATGACGTGAAGATACTGGACAGGCTTGTTTCATGGTACAGGGAGGCAAGGGAATCCTCAATAACTGACCTCAACTATGTGCTTGAAAGGGAGCTTTCAGGGGCAATGAGATTCTTCGATGCTGATGCAGGAACAATATACATCAACGAGAAGAGCGAAACGATGGGAAACGGGCTGAGATTCGCATATATCAAGAACAAGACCCTCAGCATAAACGACTTCAACTTCAACTACTCTAACAAGGTAATCCCGATAAACACTGAGTCGATAGCAGGATATGTTGCCCAGACCAGGTCTGTGCTGTCAATCCCTGACGTATATCTCCTAAATGAAAGCACCCCTTATGGGTTCAACAAGAGCTTCGACCTGAGCTCAGGATACAGGTCAGGATCCATGCTTGTGGCCCCGCTGTTCGGGTATGTGAGCAACTTCCTAGGAGTGATCCAGCTGATAAACAAAAATGACGAAAGTGGCAAGACCATACCGTTTTCAATGGAAGACGGGCTATGCATCGAGATCGTTGCAAGGCATGTGGGAGGGGCGCTTGACAAGGCCCTTACTGCAAGGAACCACACCCTGAACCTCATAAAGGTGGCAACAACGTTCGATCCCCACGAGACAGGGGCCCATGCCCAGAGGGTCACCAACATAGGCATGGAGATAGCAAAGGAGATGAAGGTGGACTTCTATATCAAGATCCAGCTCAGGGAAATCTTCCAGCACGGCCTTATCCTGCATGACATCGGGAAGATAGGGATACCTTCGGAGATACTGCAGAAGAACGGAAAGCTCACAGAATCCCAGTTCGCGATCATAAGGAACCATCCGCTGATAGGGTACAACTATTTCTCAGGAATGGAGGCCCCTTTCAACTCGATACCTGCCGAGATAGCCCTCAACCACCATGAAAAATGGAGCGGAAACGGGTATCCGAACAACAAGTCCCATTTCCAGATACCCCTGTCAGGGAGGATCGCCGCAGTGGCCGACGTATGCGAGGCGCTCTGCTCAAGGAGGTCCTACAAGGAGCCATGGCCGTTTGAGAAGGTCTGCGAGCTTGTGGCAAACGAAAGGGGAAAGCAGTTCGATCCTGATGTTGTTGACGCGTTCCTTGCGGTCAGGGAGAACATATACAGGATAATAATGAGGGACCAGGTCCAGATAAGCTAATCGCAAAAAGCTCGTTTTAAAAAGCCAATCAGTCTAACATTTTCATGCTTTTCAGGGACATCTGCAAGGTTCTGCTGGAGATAGAAGGCAAGAGCGGAAGGATAGAGATAACCCAGATGCTTGCTGAGATCTACAACAGGCTCAGCCCGTCTGAAGCTGAAAAGATAACTTACTTGTTGCAGGGAAAGCTCAAGCCCGAGTATTACGGCATTGACTTCGGCATAGGGGAGAAATTCGTGATTGCCGCTTTGGCCAATGCAACCGGATACCACGAGAATGAGATAGCTGCCATTTATTCCAAGAAAGGGGACATTGGGGAGACTGCCAACGAGCTCATTGGGGTAAAAAGGCAGAAATCCCTTTATTCCAAGGAATTGACAATCGAGGATGTCTATAATTCAATGATGAAGATGGCAAGCGCAAGCGGGGAAGGGAGCCAAACAACTAAGATAAGGTCATTGTCCGAGCTTTTCAACAGCACAACCCCTCCTGAGGCAAAATACATCTCAAGGATAGTCCTGAACAAATTAAGGCTTAAGATAGGAGATTCCACCATTCTGGATGCCCTGAGCTGGGCAAAGAAAGGGGACAAGACATTGAGGGAATACCTTGAAAGGGCGTACAACCTAAGCTCTGATTTGGGATTGGTTGCAAGGGTCTTTTTCAGCGACAGCGAAAACATAGGGAATTTCAAGATCAACGTCTTCATGCCTGTCAGGCCTGCATTGGCCGAAAGGCTGAACAACGCAGAGGAGATATTCAAGAAGCTGGGAGGATGCGGAGTCGAGTACAAGTATGACGGTTTCAGGATCCAGGTCCATAAAAGGGGGGACCAGGTAATGATATTCTCAAGGAAAATGGAGAACATGGGGCCCATATTCCCTGACATTGTTGAATCGGTCAAGAAGCTGAAGCACAAGGAGATCATCTTTGAAGGCGAGGCCCTTGCATTCAACGAGAAGGAAAACAGGTTTTACAGCTTCCAGGAAACCATGCACAGGAGAAGGAAATACGGGCTTGAAGCGGCAAGCAAGAGCTGGCCTTTGCATGTCTATGTCTTTGATCTGATGTACCTGGACGGAAAGGACTATACCATGCTTCCGATGCAGGACAGGAGAAAGGCGATAGAGAAGATCTTCCCGTTTGGGAATAATCTCAAACTAAGCGAATGGAGGCTTGCAAGAAGCCCTGAGGACATCCAGAAGGTGTTTGACGATGCTGTTGGAAAAAGGCTTGAGGGGATAATAGCCAAGAACATGAGGGCCCCTTACACTGCAGGGAAAAGGGACTTTGCTTGGATAAAGCTGAAGAAAAGCTATGGAAAGGCGGTTGACACTGTTGATGCTGTCATTGTCGGATATTATTTGGGCAAGGGCTCAAGGACGAAATTCGGCTTTGGCGGGATCCTTTGCGCAGTCTACAATGAAGACAAGGATGTTTTCGAGACAATAGCGAAAGTCGGAAGCGGATTCACGGAGGAGGAGATGGCAGGCTTCAAGGAAAAGCTCGACACTGAGAAGATAATAGAGCCCAATGCCAACCTGTCTTTCAACGTAAAGCCGGACTTCTGGATAAACATGAAGTATGTTGCGGAGATAGCGTTTGACGACATAACCGTAAGCTCCCAGCACACCTGCATGGAGAAGGATGGCCGCGGATTCGCATTGAGGTTTCCCAGGTTCGTTAAGCTGAGGGAGGACAAGGACATCTATGAGATAACCACCTCTTCTGAAGTCAGGGACATGTTCAAGCTTATGAAAGGTGCCAGGAGATGAAGCTATGCCCCACTTGTGGTCAAAGGTTTGAAAGGAAATTCGAAATCGGGGACTGCGGGATCTGCAATGATAAGATGGAAAAGACCAAAAAGATAATTGAGAGCAGCGATTTCAGGACTGAAGTTAAAAATGCCAGGAAATTCTCTATAACCAGCTCGATCGGCAAGAAGACGATGGTAAACGAGGAAAGGTTCTTTGACTTTTCCAATGGCGAAAGCATAAAGAACCAGCTTAACAGGATGTTCTATTCCAAAATAAGGGAGAAAACCGGCATGAAATACGACACTGAGAATCCCGATGTTGTCTTCTCGATAAATCTGGAAACCCTTGATGTCTCGAATAAGCCAGCTTCCCTGTTCTTTTTCGGAAGATACAAAAAACTGGAGAAGGAGATAGCCCAGAAAAGGTGGATCTACGAGAAATTCCCGTCTGTTGAGGTTATCATCGGGGAAAAGGCTGTTCCTTTCTTTGAGGCAGTTGACTATACCATGCACGCCTCTGGAAGGGAGGATATTGACGTCACCAATATTGCCGGAAGGCCCTTTGTCATGGAAATCAAAGAAGCTAAAGAAAGGAAGATTGACCTGAAGGAATTGGAAAAGGAGGTAAACAAGGAC
>JAPLWW010000115.1:15731-18841 GCA_026396375.1 Microcaldota archaeon
AATAAATGTCGAGCTTATCGGCTATGTTCCATCCTCTTTTGTTTATCTGGTTTCAGATTCCCATTTTGACAAATCCTACAGGGCTTATATTGATTGCGAAGAGGAACTTAATGACAAGGATTTTGGAAAGATCATGAAACTTAATGGAAAGATGATAGACCAGCAGACGCCAATAAGGGTCATGAACAGAAGGACAGACAAGGTAAGGCAAAGAAAGGTTTATGGCATCAAGATTGGAAAGAATGAGGAAGGAATTTATGCTGATATCGACTGCGAGGCAGGGACTTACATCAAGGAGCTGGTAAACGGGGACGAGGGAAGGACAGATCCCAGCTTCTCAAAGGCAACAAATAAAAAGATAGTCTGCAAAAGATTGGTTGTGACAAGGATAAATGACAGTTTCCTGGATGAGGCGCTTGTGAATGTTTGACATAACTTTCCTGGTTAAGTACGTTATTATGCCCAATGAAATGGTGAGGATAGGGGTTTCTTTGCTTATCCTTGGGATTGCGTCATATTTTGACCTGTTCAAAGGCAAGAACATACCGAACAATTTCCTTTATGCTTCTGTCATCGTAAGCCTGGTCATTGGGCTCATTGCCCCGATTGAGATTTCAGGGTTTGCGATAGTCCAGGCGATAATAATCGCGATAGTGACGTATATTTTCTATAAAATTGGGTATCTGGGAGGGGCTGAGATGTTCATCCTGCCTTCCTTGGCATTGCTGCTTCCGATTCCGCCGGTAATGACAGGGATTTTCCTCAACGTTCCTTTCATACTTTTCATAATGCTGTTCAGCGGGTTCCTTTTCGCATTGACCAATCTCATCTATTTCTCATACAAGCTGATTAAGGCAAAGGCTAAACTGAAGGTAAACCTTGAGGCAGCGGCAATGATTGCGATGGTTGTTGTTTTTTCCATGATATATGTTTATTCTCCGATATTCAACCCCGCGATAATCCTTCTTGTCGTGAGCTTAGGACTTATGTCAGCGCTCTATTACTCCTATAAGGAGGAGATCGAGGAAATGATGACCCAGGAAGTCAGGATAGATGATGCCGAGGAGGAAGTGGTCAGCATGAAGAAAGCCAATAAGGAGATCCAGAAAATCCTCAAGGATTCGCCGGTCATAACCGCGGCAAAGCTCAAGCTGCTGAAGAAGGAGGGAATAAAGAAGATAAGCGTGCTGAGGGGAATGCCGCCTTATATGCCTTTCCTGCTGGCAGGGGAGATATTGGCCCTGCTATATTCCACATTGATGATAATTTGACGGTAAGGGAACCAAGGTTCCCTTGACGTTCCAACCTTCCTTTTATTTGCAAACATAGTTAAAGTGTCAATAAATAGTTAGATATGTCTAATTCTCAATAGTTTTTTATACGTTTTATACAATATATCTGTGTTAGTACAGGGATTTGGGTGAAGATATGGCTGAATATAAGAAACAACCGAAAAAGGTAAATGCAGAAACTGTAAAAGTTGAACCTATGCCTGATTTTATGAAGAACCTTCTGGTTCCTCCTTCTGGCAAAAAGGCAAAGTCGCTTGCAAAAAGCGCATTTATTGGGACAATTTCAGATTCCGTGTCTGCAAAAATCAACCTGGGCGATACTGTAGCTGTATCCAATCAGCTAAGTCTGGAATATGAAAAATATAGGATGGGGCTTGGCGCAAAAAGTCCGTATGTGATATTTAAAGTTGAAGGTAATGACCCATTTTTTGATTATCTTAAAATAACTCCTCAGTTTGGTTCTTCACCTGATTCTACTAGATACTCTAGAACCACATGGACAAGAGATGGATATTTTGAAGTCGGGGCTGCAAATACAGATTATAATACAGGCGCATGCGATGTTATTCTGAAAAAAAGTGGGTCTCCTGACAATTATATAAATGAGATATATTCTATTTATTCTAGAGGAAGCTTCACAGTAGGTCAATCAAAGGTTATGAATGGTAATACCGTAACCCTCAATTCTGTGGATGAATCAAACGGAGAACCTGTATCAAATATAACGATAAAGGGAACGGCTAAAGATAGTACATTTAATGTACCTGCAAACTGGAATGGTTTTTTCTTTGGGGGTGCAATGTATTGCGCTGAGAGCGGATTTTTAAAGAATGGTGGGTTTGCCAATATACTGTCTTTGAAAGATGAAAGGTCGTTCCTCTCAGACAATGGTTGCAAAGTACAGATTGATGACTTTGTAGATGTTAAGAATGTAAATGTAAGTATAACAGATCCGAATGGCAATCCAATTGCTACACATCTTTCTGCAATAAATTATTCTGACATGGCAACGTATGGAAACTCTGACATAGTTAATCTGAATGGAAAGGTATCTCTATTAACAATTCACGAGAATGGCACCACCTCAAATGTGCTTAAGCCGCTTGGAGATTCAACAACAATCCCAACAATGGACTTTTTCAGTTCGCATGGAATTCAGGTGGCTGTTTACTCTCCCACTTCGCTTATTGGCGAAGCTATTCCAATTGATACATTCGGAACGTCGTTAAAAGTAAATTCTATAGATAATATAAACAAAACTGTATCACTCAGTGTAATCGACACGTATAGAGGGGAAGTCATAAATACAATCGACGTAACGCAAGGCCTCTATCCAGGATATAACGGAAGATACGTATTCGTCGGAAATATGACTGCGAACAGCGCAGAGATTTTTACCGTTAATGAAAAGGATATTGGCGGCGGCCTTATAACAGCCGTAAAAAAGAATATTGCTGGAGCCAAAACCACTGAATCGAAATTCATGTCTCCCACAGGGGCTGGCAAATACAAGTTCGTCTTTGAGGACAGAAAAATCCACAACATGGAAGTGCTGAACCTGCAGGGAAAATTAGTCGGAAGCTTTTCCGCGGAGAAGGACAATGTGATAGATGTCATGAAGGAGGCAAAGCTCAGCGTTGGCGGCAGCTACCTTGTCAGGGAAAGGAACAGCAAGAACATCCAAAGCATATTGATAAGGTAACTCTTTGCTTTTTTATTTATTTTTCTTTACCATAGACGAATTTCATTTATTTGAAAAGATCTACTAATTTCGACATTGAACCAGATTTTTTTGGCATTGGGATTGGGATTGTTTTT
>JAPLWW010000072.1 GCA_026396375.1 Microcaldota archaeon
CTCAAGATCCTTGCGGGTGCCTGCGTCCATGGCAACAGGACCTACGGCAGACAACTGCCTTTCGATTTCCCGACTCTGTTGCACCAAATTACCCATCCTTTCATTTAGCGCCTTGTCGGAAACCATTTTGCCGATCTTATCAACAGCCTTTCCATTTTTATCGTCAACTATCCTATTTCCTTTGTCGTCGGTAAACATCAGATCTCCGTTCTTGTCGAAGCCGGATATCTTCACCCCGACTTTGCCCAAAGTTCCAGACATGTCTGAAATGTCCTTGAGGGCAGTCTGGCATTTGGCGGAGAAAATGTCCTTGTCATGGATCATATTCATGACATCCTTTAACCTGTCAAGGTATTCCATATGGGTCTCTTCCTTGAACTTGGCCATGTTTGAAAAGTCGTTTATCTTGTTGAATACGCCCTCAATCCCCTTAGCCTTGTCTCCATAGATGGAGGGATCCCTTGTTATCCCGTGGCTAACCAAGACATTTGTTTTATCATTGCCAGTTACTTCAACGTCTTTCCCGCTCGCGTCTTTTTTAGTGACCTTGATATCCTCCTCGGAATTTACTTGGGCCCCCACTTTGGTTATTGTGTATCCTTCCTTTTGAAGGTTGGATATGATATTGGCGACATCGTTTGCAAGCTTCAGCTCAGCAGGCATCTTGTTTATTGATTCTATGGCGACTCCCTGAACAATCTCCTTTTGTTTCAGCACACGATTGTCCATGCCAAGGGTTTTGAGAATATCGTTTGCGAAAGTATTTTTTTCTTCCTGCGTGAATTTCTTGCTCATGTCCGCAATCTTGTCAAAGTTGCTCAGCAGATCGTTTGCCTCGTCTTTATTGCCCATCAAATACATGCTTCTCGCGTTTGAGGCTACCAGACTACCCCATTTGGAAGGCGTTGCTGTGGTACGTCCCTCAGCAATATCCGCATGTTTGTTGAAATCCCTCATCGGCTGCATGACCTTGCCTTCAAAGTTCTTTGCCGCAATGTCTGCAGCAAGGCTGATCTTGCTGACTCCTGAGATGGGCCCTAGATCCTTGGTCAGACCATCCAGCTGTGTCTGGAGCTCCCCTATTTTCTTATCATTTCCAGCTTTCACTTCCTTAAGCCGATCCTGCTCCTTGATTGCATCCGAAGTCAATGTTCCCGGGCCTGCAGCTGCAGTTAGTTTTTTGTCAATTTCCTGGTTTTGTTTTTTAAGATCGTTTATCTTGTCCTTGAGGGGATTCACCAGGCCAAAAGTGACAATATCCTTAATCATGTCCTGGCTTTTTCCTTGAGCGACTTTTATTTTATCCTCAAGGCTCTTGATCTTTTCCTGAAGAATTATATCTCCAGGAGCGCATTTGAGCTGCTTTTCCAATCCAGCTTTTTGATTCTGCATTGATCTAATATATGCCTCTCCTTGCATATAAGGAATATAAGTTGACTTACCGATAGTTATTTCCTTATCCCCATGCATCATCTTGCTGGCAATTTCCTTGAACGCCTTTTCGTCAAACCCCGGAATGCTCTTGACTAATTTTGCAAGATTGTTCACAAGAAAGTTACTTATTTCAGTGGATACCGCCTTATCCATTATGTTTATCATTTCCTTGCTTACGTCTGAATCTGCCTTTTGAAGCTGATCCGCCAACGAGACGCTGATTTTCCCTGATTCAAGACCTGCGGCCTTGAAAACGGCAAAAAGTGCAGTACCGACAAACATGCCCAATAACTTTCCGAAGATCCCTCCTGCGGTCAGGCCTGTCACATTTCTAATATCTTTGCCTGACAAGACGCCCGAAACGTTGCCGGAAGCGGCGGCGGCTTTGGCTTTTTCAGAAGCGGCATTGATTTCGAAGGATTTGACAGCGGCGGCTTTGGCAACGGCGGCAGCCTTGTTGAATTTTTCCATGTCCTTTAGCTTGCCGGAAGCCGTAGCTTTTTTACCAAGCTCTATGGCTTTGTTTTTGGCGGCATCGGCCCTGGCGACAGCGGCTTTGGCTTGCATTTGGTTCAGCTTCATGCTCAGCTTTGAACCCATGATGAGGCCTGAGGACATCTTTGCCTGGGCTTTGCTGGCCAGCGTTTTTCCTGAAATAAAATCCATTGCTTTGGTTATAGCTTTGCCGACTCCTGTGTTGCTTAAGGCTCCTCCTTTTCCAGTCACGCCCTTTGCCGCGCCGTACATGTCTTGAGTCATCTCCATTGCGGTGTTGAGCTTGCTGGTCTTCGCGTATGTGCCTATCGACCTTGACATTGCCTGGGTGCTGGGCTTGATGAGGTTCTTTTCCGCCCTGCTCATCCCGAACCAGAAGAATGGGTTGACTCCCATGTAGAACATGCTGGCTATCAGAAGGCCCACGAAGATTGCGATCGGCATGCATACGCTCATGT
>JAPLWW010000065.1 GCA_026396375.1 Microcaldota archaeon
GAAGTGAACATTCTGTATGGCTCCATTGTGCCCTTCGTCACAAGGTCG
The DNA here is from genome assembly GCA_026396375.1 of Microcaldota archaeon. GTDB lineage: Archaea > Micrarchaeota > Micrarchaeia > Anstonellales > J096 > JAPLWW01. Next base: position 49 of record JAPLWW010000065.1, read on the forward strand.
TCTATGAGGACCCCGATGTAGGCCTGAGACCTGTCCAGCACCACAGGTTCCTTTCCCTTTGCTCGCAGCGCTGCATTTATACCAGCCATGAGTCCCTGAGCCGCTGCTTCCTCGTATCCCGAGCTCCCGTTTATCTGCCCGGCAAGGTAAAGATTGCATATATTCTTTGTCTCAAGTGTTCCATAGAGCTGTGTTGGCAGCACATAATCGTATTCGATGGCATATCCATGTCTGAGTATTTCCGCCTTCTCCAAACCCACAATTGACCGCACCACCGCGAGTTGCAGATCGCATGGAAGGCTCGTTGAAGCGCCATTGAGGTATGCCTCCTTTGTGTCACGCCCTTCCGGTTCGATAAACACCTGGTGTCCCACCTTATCAGGGAACTTTACCATCTTATCCTCTATTGACGGGCAATATCTTACGCCTGTTGCCTTTATCTTCCCGCTATAAAGAGGTGATCGTTTAAGGTTTTCCAGTATAATATTTTTTGTATTTTCAGTTGTATGAGTGATAAAGCATGGCATCTGCTCTATTTCTATCTTCCCTGTGCTGAAGGAAAATGCCGCTGGTTCGGGATCTCCGTCCTGCCTGACCATGACGCTCGAATCAATATCCCTTATATTTATTCTAGGTGGAGTTCCAGTTTTCAATCTTCCCGTCTCCAGGCCTATCTTCCTGAGATTAGAAGCCAGTTCAACTGAAGCCTGTTCGCCAGATCGGCCCCCACCCAAACTCATTTCTCCTATATGTATGACGCCGTCAAGGAATGTCCCTGAGGTAACTATCACACAATCAGCATGATAAGCATTTCCTGTTTGGCATATAACGCCTCTGGCCGATCCTGACTCCAGGATGATCTCTATGGCCATCTCCTGCTTTATATCCAGCCCATTCTGTCCTTCCAACACATGCTTCATTCTTGCCTGATACGCCTTCTTATCAGCCTGGGCCCTGTATCCCCACACAGCGGGCCCCTTCTTTTTGTTGAGTATGCGAAATTGTATCCCCGTGGCATCTATATTATGTGCCATTTCGCCCCCGAGGGCGTCAATTTCTCTTACAAGATGCCCTTTGGCCAATCCACCTATTGCAGGGTTGCATGACATTTGAGCTATGGTATCGAGATTCCCCGTCAAAAGGAGCACATTACATCCCATGCGCGACGCTGCCAGGGATGCCTCACAGCCTGCATGACCGGCTCCGATCACGATCACGTGATATTTTGAGGAGAATATGTACATTGCACTTACTTCCCTATGCAAAACCGTGAAAAGACTTTATCCAGGACCATTTCATCGCTGAAATCCCCTGTAATCTCAGCAAGTGATTCAATAGCCCGTTTCAGCTCGAGAACCACAACATCTTCCGAATATTCCATCTCTACAGCTTTCATAGCTCCCTTTAATGCATTAGAGCACGCCTCAAGCGCATTAGTCTGCCTTATACTCGTAATAATGATTGCTTCTCCTAATTCCTTAGGAACAAATCCATTACATCTGCTTGCTATAGCCTCTTTCAAATCATCTATGCCCGTCCCTTTCAACGCAGAAACGCGTATCTCCGGCCAACCCGGCAATCTTTTCCTTGCGCAGCTAAGATCAATTCTCTCAGCAAGGTCGCACTTGTTTGATGCCAGTATTCCCGGTTTCTTTCCCGCCAGGGCAGCAATATTCTCATCCCAT
>JAPLWW010000098.1 GCA_026396375.1 Microcaldota archaeon
GCAGATCCCCTGCAATTGTCAAGGAGATTGAGGGACCAGAAGAACCTTGACAGCTTCCTTGATGGGATAGATGAGGGAAACTGGGGAAGAGGACACGGGCAAAAGGAGGAGGACCTGATGCAGAAGCTGAGCCCGATAGCCGAAATAATAAAGGTAAGGGCCGAGATAGACCCGGCTGTTACCCAGGATCCCACTAAATTGATAAGGATGCCAGGATCTCTTCACGGAAGCACAGGCCTTGAAGTGAAGATCCTGAAGGAAAATGAGATTGAGGATTTCGATCCTTTCTCCCACGCGGTTGTAATGCCGGATGACAAGATAGAGATAATATTGAAGGAAAACGTAAATATAAGGCTAAAGGAAATATTGTTGAAAGCCAAGCAAGGCCAAAGGGCAAAGGTGCCTGCCTTCATGGCGGCATACCTTTACCTCAAGGAAAAGGCGGAGATCACTTCTTAGCCGCTTTTTTCGTTGCCTCGGCATCCGCCTGCTTCACTGCAAGCTTCGGCGCTATTATCGGAGGCCTCACGTTAAGGACCCTTGCGACAATCGTTCCGTGCGCAGAGCCGAGGAAGTTTATGACATTGATAAGCTGCTCCATGTAATCAGGAGGAAGCCTTTTTGTCTTTGTCCATGTCTCCACCAGATTAGGAATGGCCTTCGCGTCCCCCTCCACGACAACCCCATAGAGAGAAACCTTGCCGACAGTGCCGTAATCAACGGTATAGATGTATGAAATGAGCAGCCTGTCATCCGCCTCTTTCCTTACATCCCCCATCTTGATGTCTATCTTGAACCCTTCATAATTCGCAGTGGCTGAAACATCAGCTTCTATCCTGTTTATCCTGTCTCCAACTATCATGTTTACACCTCCAATGGATATCAATTTTAGCATAACCTTTTTAAAATACTCTTTTGGGAGAATAAGGAATAGGGGCTCGTAGCTCAGCTTGGATAGAGCGACTGCCTTCTAAGCCGTAGGTCGGGAGTTCAAATCTCCCCGGGCCCGAAGATTCCAAGGCATAAATTTAAATCGTGTTGCTTCATTAATTACAACATAGATGATCAAATGATGGAGCTTAAAATAAATGAAGATTCTGGGCCCAATGCCGCCAAAAGGAAGAATCCTTTCAGGAACAGGCCTGCGATGCTAAGCAATGATTGCAACATAACCCCTTTGATGAGAGCCATTGAAAGCAACGATGAAAAGAAGGCCAGATCCCTGATTGAGAATGGAGCAGATATCAACAGCAGCGACATCTGCGGAGCAACGCCCATGATGTGGGCCGCAAACCACGGCAATATGAAGATCGCAAGGCTCCTGATAGAAAAGGGGGCTTGTGTGAATGCCCAGTCTGAGCATGGGGAAACCCCGATCATGTACGCCATAATGAGGAACAACCTGGAGATGGTCAAATTCCTGGTTGAAAACGGCGTCTCATTCTTCCTGACCAAGAACAAATACAAGGAAACAGAGCTGATGGTCGCAGTCCAGAATGACAGGTTTGAGATTGCCAAGTTCCTTGTAGAAAAGGGCGCAAACCTGAATGCAAGGAGCGACTTGGGAGAGACCGCGCTGTCCATCGCAATAAAAAAGAGAAACATGAAGATCGAGAAGCTGCTTAGGCAGAGCGGAGCAACTGGCTAAGCTTTAAAGATTTATCCTGGAATCTGTGAGCCTTATTGCTCCTGATTTCATCTCAAACCCTATTCCTTCTCCTAAAATTCCTTTGACCTTCTTCATCGACGCTGAAATAGGGCTAGACTTTGCGGAAATGTTCTTCAGGTTGATCAATGCATATGACCAGATGACCTGGTCCTTGTTCTCGGCATTCATTACCTTGCTGTGGCTGGCTGTTATGCAGTTGAAATCAGGCTTTTTTTGATGATTATGGCCCATGTTTACCAAAGAATTATGGATATCGCCCAATGAAAGGCACTTTATGGAGATCTGGGGCTTTTCCGACTCAATTAGGCCTGTTATCATGCCGTGGTGGTCTCCCCTTGTCACAAATGCTATGGGGACTGCTTTATTGAGGGCTATCTGGAGCATTGCCATCGAGTTGTCTGTGTCATAATATCCCTTTTTTGCAGGAAACATTACGTCGCTGAGGATAAAATCAAACTTCTTTGATCCTATCAAGTCTATTGCCTCCCATAGAGTATGGGCTATGGAAACGCTGTATTCGCCCTTGAGCCCGTTCCTTGCCATTTCTGCAAAGGTCATATTGTCCTCTACAACCAGGACAGAGGGCCTTGGGCTGTTCTCGACAAATACCTCTTCGCTTGCCATAAGGATAACTGCCAACGAAGGTGTTTTAAATCAGTGTCAGAAGATGAGAAAATGTATTTAAATGGGTTATTCCTTTGCCCCTGCATCCTTCAGAAGCTGGACTATGTCGGGATAACCTCCATATATGGCGTTTGTTAACACGGTTTCATTATCGTTGTTTTTTGCGTTGACGTCCGCTCCCTTTTCTATTAAGAGTTTAGTAGTTTCAACATGTCCAAAATTTACAGCACGCATCAACGCAGTCCAGCCATTATTCTCCTTGGCGTTGACGTCCGCTCCGTTATCAATTAATAAAGCACATGTTTCAGTGTGTCCTCCATATGCAGCTTGTATTAACGCAGTTTGGCCATATGTATTCTCTTTGGCATTGACGTCCGCTCCCTTTTCTATTAGAAATTCCGCGATGTCCATACGATCAGCACCCAACGCATTCATCAATGCAGTCCAACCAATATTATCTTTAGCGTTGATATCAGCATTCTTTTCTATTAAAAGCTTAACAGTTTCGAGGTTTCCCCATCTTGCGGCAAACTTGAGCGCAGTCCAGCCATCTTTATCCTTTGCATTGACATCCGCACCATTTTGTATCAGATTTTCTACGAGAGCGGTATTACCATATAAAGATGCATTCAGTAATTCGGCAGTATAATTCTCCTGTGTGGCTGTCTGGTCGGCGGTTGTGGAATTTGCCAATTGATTTGCTGGCTGGATTGTTGCCCCTTGGTTTGCCGTCTGAGTTGTAGTCGTTTGTCCAACGCACCCGAAAAGCAGCGCCAGCAACAGAATAATGGCCAATAAAGCTCTCATAAGCTGCTTTGCCATGAAACCGAATAAAAAGCTATAGTTTGCACCTTCAGCGTCAGCGAAGCCAGGCATACCAATAACCTTTTTAAACACAATAATGGGTAGATATAAGCTATGGGATCAGGCATTAAGGTAAAAGATGTCATGGTCAAAAGGATCATTACTATGGATGCCAACAAGGCTATAGCGGAAGCTGCAAAGAAAATGGCGCAAAACGAGATAGGCTCAGTGATTATCATCAACGACAAGAAGGAAGTCAAGGGGATTGTGACAGAGAGGGACTTGGTAAGGCGAGTGATTGCAAAAGGGATTGACGCTAAAAAGGAGAAAGTGGGAAAGATAATGACAAGGGGAATAGTGACAGTATCCCCTGACATGGAGATAGAGAAGGCAGCAAAGCTGATGATAAAGGAAGGCGTGAAAAAGCTTCCGGTTATAGACAAGAAAGGCATACTGATAGGAATCATTTCTGAAGATGACATGTCCAAGGCTTGGCCTGGACTTATAGACATAGCGGAGGAAAGAGGGTATTTAAAAGCAGAAATGTAGCATAATAAGATGCTGGGCAGGGATGGCGGGCGTGATAGATGATCGCTGCAGTCAACACTGTCCAGCGCACTTGATTCTGGTCCCATGGAGAGCATGAGAATGGACATAAGCGTAAAGCCGAAGGCTAGGGAAAACGGCATTTCCATAAGCAAAGGTAAGGTTTTGGTCAGCGTCAGCGAAGCCCCGGAGAAAGGCAGGGCAAACAACGCAGTCCTGAAACTAATCAGGAAAGAGCTTGGTTTTGAGGCAAGGATTGTGAAAGGCGCTTTGGGAAGGAGCAAGACAATCGAGATTTATGGGGATGAAAAACAGATAGCCAAGGCCATAGGCGCAATAGGAAAAAAGGTGGATTGAAATGGGAAAAACATACATAGATACGGTAAAGTACACGATACATTCGAAGTTCAACGTGGACGGGCTTGTCGAAAAGCCGGATGTTGTTGGGGCGATATTCGGGCAGACTGAAGGGCTTCTTGGCGAGGAGCTTGATTTGAGAGACCTCCAGAAAAACGGAAGGATAGGGAGGATAGAGGTCAACACAAACAACTCAGGCGGAAGGACAATGGGCATGATAAAGATACCCTCCAGCCTGGACAGGATAGAAACAGCAGTGATCGCAGCGGCAATGGAGACGGTTGACAGGGTAGGCCCGTGCGACGCAAAGTTCGAGATAGAAAGGATAGAGGACAACAGGGACGCAAAAAGGAAGAAGATCATTGACAAGGCAAAGTCCCTATTCAAGGACATGCTCAACGACCAGATACCTGACAGCAAGGAGATAATAGAGCTGGTCAGGTCAGACGTAAGGATGGACGAGACAGTGAACTACGGGAATGACAAACTTGTCGCAGGCAAGGGAATGGAAAAAAGCGACGAGATAATTGTTGTTGAGGGAAGGGCAGATGAATAGAGCTTACAAAGAAGAAAGATGTCACTGTGTTCCTTGACGGGGACAGGGGAGGGGACATCATCCTCAACGAGCTGGTGAGCGCAGGGGCTGAGATAGACTTTGTCTCAAGGGCGCCTGCAGGGACAGAGGTTGAGGAATTAACAAGGAAGGAGCTTATCAAGGCTTTGAGGAACAAAATTCCCTTCGGGCAGTACTTCAACGAGAAGGACATGAGCAACATCATAACAAAAAGGCAGAATGAGGAGCAGAGGCATCCCCAGCAGAGCTTTTCCCAGAGGATGAACAGCACGCAGCCTCAGCAGCACCAGCCAAGGCCCTATTACCAGCCTCAGCACCAGCAGCAGAGGCAGGAAAGGCCGCAGCAGCCGCCTGTTTTTGACAGGGGCATGAGCAGCGAGGAAAGGCAGAAGGAGCTTAAGGAGAAGCAGATGAAGGAGGCAGAGATGCAGCAGATGGAATTTGCGAAGTCCTTGGGAGCCGAAAGCTTCGAGAAAAGGAAGGAGGAGATTCCAGCCGAAAGGATTGAAAGGCCTGCTGAGAAAATCGGAATGATCCTGGAAAAGCCTGAAAGGATACAGGAAATGCAGGAAAAGGTTCCTGAAAAAATAGAGGAGAAGCCTGCTGAGCCGGCTGTTCCAAGGGAAAAGGTGGAAATGGAAACAGCATCCTTGATAAGCGAGCTCAACAAGATGGTGGGCCAGTCAAAGGCGAAGATCTACAACGGAAAAGGGGAGCTTGCCTCAGAGACCTATGTCAGAGACATGATAAAGGCGCTTGACGAGTCGCATGAGCCGCATGCGATAGTCTTTGACGGGATCGTTACCCAAAGGCTTGTCGACATAGCCGCGCAGAAAGGCACAAAATACATCGTGGGCCTAAGGGCTGGAAACGTGAGAAGGGTCCCTGAAACGATTTCCATGGTAACCTTGCAGTGAAAAGATGAAGGTTTTCGTGAAGACATACGGCTGCACGCTCAACAGGGCGGACGGGGAAACCCTCTCCGCCCTTGTCGGGCAGGGCGGCCATGCCATTGTTGGCAAGGAGGAGGATGCTGACATCATCATTGTCAACACCTGCACAGTAAAGCTTCCGACTGAGAACAAGATCCTCAGCTATTTGAGAAAATTAAAGGAAAGCAGAAGGAAGTTCATAATCTCAGGGTGCATGACTGTTGACAGCTCATTGTTGAAGAAGTTCAATGCGCCGATGCTTGGCCCTTCCTCGCTCAGATATGTCAACAGGGCGATAGAGGATTGCCTGAACAATGATGCAAAATATTACGGGATTGTTGAAAGCAAGGATTTCCTGCCAAAGATATTCTCGCCTCCGATAGCAAGGATATCCATCGGCGAGGGATGCACTGACAGGTGCTTCTTCTGCCAGTCAAGGCTTGCAAGGCCCAAATTGATCAGCCAAAGCCCAAAGTCAATAATCCTGCAGATGGAAAATGCGATAGCAAAGGGATGCAAAGAGATCCAGTTCAGCGGATGCGACACAGGGGCCTATGGATTGGATATTAATACTAATTTGGTTGAGCTCCTGAAAAACGCGGTTGAGGTTGAGGGGGATTTCATGATAAGGATTGGCATGGCAAACCCCCACCACATCAAGAGGATTGCAAAGGATCTTGCGGAATTATACAAGAACAGGAAAATATACAAGTTCCTCCATACCTCAGTCCAGTCAGGAAGCAACAAGGTGCTAAGGGAAATGGCAAGGGGCCATAGCATCAGGGATTTTGAGGACATTGCCAGTTTCTTCAGGAAAAATGTCAAGGATATCATGATAGAGACAGATATCATTGTCGGATATCCCACTGAAACTGAAAAGGACTTTGAGGAAACAGTTGATATGCTGAAAAGGGTTAAGCCGGATGTTGTTAACCTTTCCAAGTTTACGCCGAGAAAGGGAACAGAGGCTGCGGAGATGAAGCAGCTGGCATCTGAAATAACAAAGCAAAGGAGCATCAAGGTTTCAAAGCTGCTCAAAAAGATAGGATTGGAGAACAGCAGGAAGTATATCGGCAGGAAATTAAGGGTCCTGATAACAGAAGAAGGGAAAGGAAGGGCCGAGAACTACAAGCAGGTTGCGATCAACAGGAAAATTAAGCTTGGAGAATGGGTAAATGTGAAAATAACTGATTGCACTAATACTACCCTGATTGGAAAAGTGGAATGACCTATTTCTGGAAAATGAATATAGACATTGGCACAAGCTCTCCGTCGTTGTCCCTTACTATCCTTGACATGCTTACCTTCTGGGATAATGCCGGAGTGCAGTCTGATCTGGAAGGATGCCATGTGCTGTTTATCTTCAGGCATACTGAATAGGGAGTTGTCAAGGAGACATTTTCTATCCTCTGGTTAATATCAGCCTTTGGAATGAGCGTATTGGTCATGGTGTTCTCCATTATCCCATATGTGTCGTTTTCGCTGAACAGCAGGATTGATACCCTGACCGCCTCCTTTTCCATCATGTCCTTGTTGTAGTCCCCTATGTTCTGGAAATAGAACAGGAAATTAAGGAATGAAAACAGCGTTATTATGAATATCACTGATGCTATTATCGCATCAAAGCTCAATGACTGGCCTTTTTTGAAGCTCATCGGCAACCCACCCCTGTCTGGCATACTCTAAGCCCTCCTTTCCTCATGCTTATGAAGACCTTTTGCGAAGGCTCAAGGGTAACATCATCCCTTATACCGAAACTCATCGCCTTTGTGGAATAGAACGTTCCTGCAGAATCTCCGACATTGACGAATATCGCATTCGTGTCCTTGCTTATCGTGATGTTATATGCATAGCCGTTTATGTTTGCCGGCAGTTCAAACTGCGAATCAAAGTCAGGCCCCATTGAATAGGACGTTGCCATGAACGCCAAAAGCTTGTTCCCTATTATGGTTGACATTATGAAGTTGCTTTTGCCTGTCTCTGACCTTGCCATGTCAGAGAATACGAATGCCAGGATTATGAAAACCAATAGGAAGACTGCCGAATACACAAGGAATTCCAAAGAAACCTGTCCTTTTGCTGATTTCATTTTACATACCTCATGTCAACCATGTTAAGGCTTATTGTTTCTGGATCAGTTCCTGAATCAACCGAGCAGTTGACCGAGACCCTCACTATTCCGCCCCCGTTTATGTGGTTTATGTTGCTGCCGGCCGGCTCGGCTATACTTATATTTTTGTAATCGTCGCTGTTGCTGTTGACTATGTTTACCGGGACTGAGAATGAATCCTGCCTGGCATCCATTGTGTAGATTGCCGTCAGCATGGCCCTGTCGCTTGAGTTTGTGAATGTTATGTTGTCAAGCACCTGGGGCAGGAAGACATAGAACTGCCTTTCGCCCGGGCAGAAGGCATACACCTCCTCGATGTTCCTTTTCAAAATGTCCATGCTTTCATAGATGTGCCTTTGGTAAAAAGAGCTGTTCTGGCTTGTCGAGATGCTCAGAACGAAAAGTATAACTGGGATGACGACCGCGGCTATTGTGGCCACCATCGCAAGGTTCTCAATCGATGCCTGCCCTTTTTTGGAATCCATCACTGAGCACCCCAGCATTTCCTGTCACTGATAAGACACGTGAGAGAGGAAGGGATCCTCAAATTGCTTGAAAGGTCGTCTGTCATGATTATGCTTCTCAATGAGTTTGTCAGCATGCACATGTCCCTTGACTTGCATCCTGGCATGCCCCTGACCACGACAAGGTCTCCAGGTGACCTGCCGCTGTTGCTGTATTGGTCCATGAACTCAAAGTCTGCGCTGCTGTAGTCCCTGAATGGATATTGTTCGCTGCTCTTTCCCAAGAACTCATTTTCGACATACATCGATGTCAGCCCGTTGTCCTCATCTGAATATGAATAGCCATTGACCAGCATCCTCTGCAGGAAATTCGGCCCTAGCTCGGTTTGATAATAATAATCGCAGATGAACTGATCCCTCAATGTCTCAATTCCCAGGAACTTGACGGTTGTAATGGTCTTGTCTTTCGGGTCAATGCTTACATCGTCAGGATAGTTTCCTGTTGCAAAGAACAATGTTATGTTGTTATTTTCATTCCTGAAATCTGTTGAATCAGGTATATCTGAAAGATCGAAATCAGGCGCAACTACAAATGGCTTGGTCGTATTGATTCCTTCATCGGATGGCCTTGGCTTGCATGCCCCTGAATTCAAGGTATCCCATTTGGTAGGATTGAAGACAGAATCAACTGATTCCGAGCAGTTGTCTTCGCAGCAATCGAATTCATCATATAAGATGTTGCTTGTAATTATGTATGCCCCATAATGGCTCCAATTCTCAACCGATGTACCATCTGTCATGTTTGTGAAATTTCCGTAAAGGATGTATAATCCAGGATCCTGGGGATCCCCAGACCTGGCCACCTCCCCGACCGAGATTATCGGTCCGTAGAACCATCCCTGGCCTGCCTCCGCAGTGGTTGCATAAGTGGAAACGCTGCTGTCAAACTCATATTCTATATCATCCCCGTCATGCCTGAACAGGAACCACCTGCTGAGGTTGCTGTTGCCTCCTTTATTGAAACCTTCCCTTTGGACATAATTATTAGCTAAAGGATCGGGAAGCCCCTCTATGCTGATGTTTGAGGAGAAATTCCTGTATGAGACGAAATAGCTGGACCTTCCCAACGAGTCAGAGACGTTTATCGTTATGTCAGCAGTTATATTGACCAAAGAAGGCGATGCCATGGAAATGTTGGTTATGTTGAAGCTTATCTCATTCACAACATAGCCTATTGAGTTGAAGTTCATGTTAAGATCTGAAGCCACACCTGCAAGGGTATTGTTCATTTCAGCAGAAGAATAGTTAAGAGGTTTGTAGCTCTGATTCTCAAAATATGATATGCTGGTGTTCCCCTTGTTTATCAGGTCCTGGAAAACAAGCCTTATGTTTGTATAGTTGTCTCTGCCTGATGGCACGGTTATCTGGTTGTATGCTGTGTAGTTGGCCATCTTGAACATGGCGAATTTTCCGACAGACCCGACCATTGTCGACAAGGAGTTGGTGTTGAAGTTTGAGAAAACCGTCTGGTATGATGTCAATGATATGAGGTCAGAATAGAACATCTCGTTTTCCCTTACAACCGACAAATGCTGGGTTATTGACACCACTGCGAAGATAAGCAGCATTATTGCAGATAATGAGAAAAAGAACCCTTTTTTCATACGAACACCACCAGCCTGAGTATGGTATTTTCCATTCCCCATTCCATTGTGAAGTTCTGCAGGTTGCACGGGACCAAGCCATATTCCCCATGGCATGTCTTGTAGGTATAAGGAGGCGTGGGAGGTATTGAAACCACAATTACTGCGTCGCTGCTCTGGACCCCTATTCCTGCCTTTGAAACATCGCCTTCAGAGCAGCCGTCTATGACTGACCATTTTGGAGGATTCGATTTGGCGTCATATTTCATGAGATAGTATCCGTATCCCGGGGGGAGGTTCTGCCTTATTGAAGAATTGCATTCTGCGTAAACAGTGTCAGGAACATTGCTCAGGATGTTGCTCAATGTCAGCTCTGAAGACGCTATTGACTTTATGCCGTCTGCCGAAAGCAGCTTTAGCTGGTAGGCAACCGAATACTGGTAAGTGGATGCCCCAAGCCCGAAAAGAAGCAGATTCAGGGCCATGGATATGATTATCAGTGAAATAAACGCATCCAGAGAGTAAATAAACGCCTTCATCAAAGCCTTTTTGCATCTAAATATATTTAAATGCTATGCCTAAGGGCCAAAGTCCGTCGTCAGGGCTCCGAGGGAGCAGCGACGGAGAATTAGGTGCCCGCAGGCACCAAAATGCCTTCTTTTGAACCCTCCGGGTTCACATCCCTCCATGCAAACGCATGAAGTCCTGCGCAGAGCCGGCCGCATCTCGCGACTGCGCAGGCAAATGCGGCTGCCGGGATTTGAACCCGGGTCTTAGCCTTGGCAAGGCCATATCCTACCGCTAGACTACAACCGCGTGATTAGATAATATAAAAAGCAACATTTAAAACTGATTATGATTTCACATGAGTTTCTCGTATTCCTTGATCAGGGCCAGCATGGCCATCGGATACAGCACCAGCACGGATATTATATTTAGCAGCGGGATTATCAGGGAAACCACAACCAGGGAGAATATTATGTATCCCGGGAAATAGTAAACTACCTTTATCAGCGCTATCTTGAATGACTTTGATATCGCGCCGAAGACCTTGCCTGTCTTGATGTATGATACCACTGCAGTTGAGAACAGGTATCTCACTGAGAATACGAAGAATAGGACCAGGATTGCGATTATCCCCAGGTAAAAGGTGCTTGAAAGCAGGTTCAAATAATATGAAGCCCCTATTATGACTCCTGCGAATATGGATATCGCAAGGTATTCGATGGTCTTTATCACTGTCAAGGGCACTGCATTCTTCATCATGTAGTTTATCATTTCAGGTATGCCTGTCCCTTTTCTGTATAAATTTTGGACGTCAAGCGCCTTGATCAGGGATCCGTATGCCCCCGAAAGCAGGATATGCGCAAACAATATGTACAATGAGAATGACACCAGGGAAATGATTGTTGCCTGGACTCCCCCGTAGCCTGCTATTATTGATATTATCCCCACGATTCCCAAAGGCGCCAGAAGCGACAATAGCAATACAACCAGGTAGGAAAGCATTATTTTTACATATTCGACGGGTTTGTCAGCCACAATTTCCTTGTACGCATACGAGAAAGATCCCATAATCTAAAATGTCATGCAATCATTTAAAAACATTGCATAATGTCATTCGAGCCTGCAGATATAGTCAAGGCTCCCCCCGCTCAGGAAGGATATTGTCTCTGCTGAAGTCAATCCCTGGGCGGTGCAGGTCTGGTTCTGCAGCTGGTCCCAGGCAACCGGAAGCCCATATCCCGCATTGGACATGAAGCTGAGGAAATAGGTGCTGCCTGTCATGTTCGAGGGGCATATCTTCAAGTTGGAATACCTGTTGACTGACGCTATTATGTTCCTGTATTTGTCAGGATCGTTGAAAATGTTCTGCATGTCCTGGTCTGAACCTGACTGAATGGCTATTTGATCAAAGGAATATGTTATTACTTGTTTGCTTCCGCTGTAGCACCTTATCTTCATGGAACTTATCTGGGTTTCATCCTTGCACGCGCTCTGGGGTATGCAGTTTACTCCACTATTATTCTGAGTCATGTTCTTGCATTCAGAGTCGTTCAGGATATTGATGACCATCGGGATGCTCAGCCTCACCTTCTTTGAGAACATCTCGCCCAATTTTGAGTATGCTGTGAAAGTTTCCGTAAGCCTGTTGTTTTCATCGATTGGATACAGAAGGCGGTTATAATAGGCCGGATCGCTGGATGTGCTGCCCTTGTCTATTGCATATATATTTGATCCTACAGACTCCTTTTTCCAGTCCTCAAAATTCACTGCAACGATCCCTGAGTCTATCATCCTTTCCATGTTCAGGCCCATGACATTTGCGAATTTTGTAATGTTGAAATTAGGGGCAGCCTTTATGTCCCTTATATAGACAACTATCGGCTTTCCATAGACATAGGTTTCATGCGATGAATAATTTATTATGGAGTCTATCATTTCGGTATACCATACCTCATAATTGCTGTCTTTGTATCTTTGCGTTAAGGGATCTATCTCTATGTTAAGAACTATCATGTCCGTTGAATCTGAAAGGTTGTTGCATTTTTCAGCTCCCTGGACATAATAGGTCCTCATGTCGCTGTCCCTTTTGCAGATGTTCCCGTCTATGTTCTTGTTGTTGTTGGTGTTGTATCCGGATATTTTGGCTGCCAGCTTGTTTATCTCTGCCTGATTGACAGGTGACGAAGTGAACCAGCCTTTCACTGTCGGGTTGTTAACCGCGATCCAGTCTATTGGATATAATATTGGATCGCATGTCACTGTCATGCTCCCTATTTTTCTTGAAATGCCTCCTGCAACAGAATTGCATCCAGGGCATTCAGAATCAGGAGCTGGTAACCAAGTGCAGAATTGCCCATTGGCTGAAAATGAGGGCTGGTTAAGGCAAGCAGGCTTTGTGTAGCACGTCTGCCATGCTGAAGGAGCAGGGCAGCCGGTGCTGGCGTCAGGGCATGACACCACATTGTGAGGGAGCATGACCTGGTCTGGCCATTGTTTAATGGTCAATGTCCTCGTTTCAGTGTGATAGGTATCGCCTCCAACGCGGCAAGTGCAGTCCCAATAATGACCGCATGCCGTATTCTGGCCCAAATAGCTATGGGAGACAGCGCATGATTCTGTTCCAAGTGGCCCTTTCCATCCGTTGTTCGGATCCTTGACCTGCACGCTATAGGTTATTGTTTTTTGCGGATCGAAAGTAAATGTCTCGAATGCGCTTTGGTTGGCATTGGAGCATCCCAAAGTGTTGCACAATATGAACCTATCCTTATTGGTCGAATAATATCCTGGGCCTGTAATGTCCTGAGGAGGAGTAACAGGCGCCTTATTGTATGTCAATGTTAACGTATCTACGGTATGCTTTATGGATGCGCCAGCTCCTTTGGCTGCCAGCTCATCAGTTTCCATCCCGAGCTTTGTCACGGCGCCTATTGCCCTGTATCCGTCTCCGCAATTGCTTAATTTGATTTGTGAACCTGATGTGCTGCCGCATCCCGGATCTTTGGGCGGCCCGGGATAGGTCAATACCCCATATTCCTTGAATATGTCAGGCAGGGATATCTGGGCGGTGTTGGCCTTGAAATTCATCTGCAGGGTGTCAGCTTCGCTTGCATTCTGGGTTATTACCTGGAATTGTCCGCTTGAATTTTCCTTTAAATCAGCCATTACCTCGATAGCTGTCGTGCATGTCGGGCAGCTGGCCTTCACCAATTTGTTCCTATTGTCCAGCTCCTCACTGCTCTGGAAAAGGTCGCTCCTGAACGTTGAGTTGTCAACATAATGATAGCAGTACTCCATGGTTGACGTGCTGTTCAATCTTATTGTGGTGCAGTTCTGCTTCATTGTCTGGGCCCTTCCGGTAACAATGATCGCGTTTCCCAATGGAACGTATTTCTGGCCCCCGCTCTTGTTGTATATCTCATTTAGCAGCTTTGCCACAAACGGGGGCGATTCGGTGTCGTTGCAGAACCCCTTGCCCAATTCTGTTAGATTGTTTTCGCATGCGGCTGTGCATGCCTGGTAGCTTCCATACTTGGTGCTTAGAATGCTTATGTCGCACGCATATTTTATTGGAGGAGTGTTATAGATCCAGCAGGTATCTATTTGGCCGCCGTTATTCTGATTTTGCTTGGTGCAGAGTTTGTATTCGGTATCATAAGTCCCTGAATTGCCAGTGCAGCATTTTTCATAGCATGTGCTGTTTTGCTCTGCCAGGGATAATTCCGAATAAGTCCCGCAATAGGTATAAAGTGAGGGATCCTCCGCAACCAGCATGACTGAAATCCCTCCTTTCAGGTATTCCTCTGTCTTGTTCTTGAGGTAATCGATGGGTGGCCAGAAGTTAGGGGGCTGGTTGTAGTTGTCGGAAATGTTTTCATTGAAGAATTTCGCAAATGTGATGTTTTTGCCTTTATTGTCTGTTGTAGTCACTTTGAATGGAGGATCTGTAACTAGATAGCTAAGCGAAGGAAAGCGCTGTATCATATTTTCTTCATCTGTACCGTATGTAGGTCTATATGTAGAACGTTGATCAAAAGGAATAAGTGTCGCTGTGAAATCATATCCTGTTGCCGGAATATATCCAAGAGATGATGAAGGGGTTGCATTGAAATACTGGGTGGCAGAGCTTATCTTCTGGACAGCGAGGTTGACATATGACGGGTTCTCGCAAACCCCATAATCCCTTAGCTCAGGCATCGCGCCTGTTGCGGACGCCTTGCAGCTTCCGTAGTTGCCGTCCGAGCCTGAATTCAGGAGGACCATGGCAACTGCTTCCTTTACGCAATTTCCGTTGCTGTCCGTAGCAAAGCAGAAGTCGTTTGCTGAAAGGCCCTCGCATGGACCCTTGGGCCCGCTTAGCTGTATTTCATAGGTGCCATAGGCAGGGATATTATTATGCTCTATACCACCTGAATCATATCCTCTATTACGGTAAGTGTATGTAGGGGTGCCACCATATTGGCATGTCGTGGCATCTAGCCTATTTGAAGTTATCGGCACTTTAGTGTCAGAATATCCTGTGCCATTTGCTATCATAAGACCTGATATGTTCTGGACAAGCCTGCAGCCATAAATACTGTAGGTATTTGAGCCTCCGTAGGCTCTCAAGTTCATTATATTTCCTCCATGATTCAGCACCTTGGGGTTTATGCATACATAATGCGAATCATTGCTATCCAATCCGCAGGTTTTCACAATCGGAAGGTTATTTAGCATGGATGATGAATAGGAGGATTCCAACTGCTGCGCAAGCCTATCTCCAAGAGTAATATATTGGAATTGAACATTATATTGTGGGTTGTTTGGATTGTCACAGCATGTTCTGGGTATATATGAAAAAACATAGCCGAATAGCTGTTTATCTGCATTATAGTCTGGTTTAGACGAAGTAAAATCCCATGGTGTTGACCATCCTGATTTAAAATACCAATCTTCACCAGGTCTTATAATTTTGTATTGGTCAAGCTTGGATGTACAACCATTATAAAAATAATAGAATTCAGTAGCATAACCGTGCCCAGAAGGACCAGACTTATCACTTCCGTCCCCTGCATTTATCAATGACCACCAGTAATATCCGAATCCGGCATTTGGAGGCGGATTTGGATTAGGTGTATTAAGAGACACATTGTCCACAAGAGTCGCATTTACTCCAAGATCCAGCTGTATTGCCAGGTACTGCTTGTCTGACCCTGCTGGCATCACTGTCTTTGATGATGGATATGATGTCACTGCACTTTTTTCTGTCATCGGCACATCCCTAAGAGTGCAGTTGTTCGTATTGTAATTTAATTGGGACTTCGTGAAATCCAGCCCGGAAAATGTTCCGTTATAGCATCCCCCTGCGTCGCATCCGCAGTTGACATCCAATAAGGTATTGGTGCCGTTTATGCACACGCTCCTCAGATAGGAGGTCTTGTCGCAGTTTCCGCTCTTGCACTCGTCCAATGAGCACTCGAACGGAAGCCCGCTCTTCTGCCTGCCGTCCAGCTGGGTCACTTGACTTGTTAAAGAGTATTTTGAAAATGAGGACATGTACCCGTTCTTCAGGTTGTTGAGATAATAGTTTACTTGAACATTTCCTGCAACATTGGGCGTTGTCGAGTTTGTGAAGTTTATGCTGTCCTGCTTCACAAGATAGGACCCTCCCATCGGGCCGTACTCGTCAAGAAGATAGGAGGGAACCTTGGTTGTGATCACATTCTCAGAAGTCCTTAGCAAAAGAGATGACGATAATATTGGCAAAAAGGGGATTATGTTTCCAGGTACTGTCTTGTTGGCATATGAGGAATTGTATTGGTTGAAGAAGATCTCGTTGTACTGGTCCATGCTTCCGTTTGGCTTGCTGTTGAATAGTATGTTGATTGCCTCAAGGTCGCTCGGCCTTATGGTGTAGCCCAATCCGCTGTTGCAGTTGAGGTAGCACATTTCAGAAGTGCTGTATCTTTTGCCATTTGAACTGCACAGATAGGCATTGTTCCCATACTCCTGGGAGCATTTCTGCATCTGCGCAGGAGTCCAATAATAATACGGATATGACTCAACGCCAATTGGCTTCACCTCGCCGATGGATTCTGTGCTCAAGGGCAGGAACAATGAAGCCTGGTCGAAGTCCTTGAATGTGCTTCCGACTCCGAACCTGAATATGTCCATGGCTGCATCCCCCTTCAGGTCCTGGGCTATTTGGGAATCAATGGCGGAATAGGCGCTGTCTGAATAAAGGAGATTTTGCCTTTTGATGTTCATGTTGCTGTCTTCCTTCATCGTTGCATTGGCTATGCGGGGATCTGAATCATTGCCGTAGATGAGCCTCAGCTGCTGGATATCTGCTGAGGAAAACCCTGGCTTCTCGTTTATGCTGTAGTCCCTGATAACCCCCACTGTGCAGTTCTCCATGCAGATGGATTTTGCAATAGTTGGGCAGACGTTTATCGTGTTGTTGTACATGTCTGTGGTGTTCGGGGGAGTTGTCAAGGGAAGCTTGGTCCTTTTCAGATCGACCATAGTGCATGTGCCAATAGTAATATTGCATGATTCCTGGGAATTTCCAGGGTAACTCTTATTGTAGGTGTTGTTCGTATCAAGGTTGAAAAGATGGTCGCATTTGCCCGTGCTTGAATTTATGAGGTCGCAGCAGGGCAGCTTGTTGACTCCGAATTTATAGGTGCCATTTCCGCATGTTCCCAATTCGCTCCTCATTTCATCCAGGCTGCTTCCAACCGTTACATTGTTTCCCTTGCTATCTTTTCCCAAATCAGTTTTTGCGCTGTCAAGTATGCATCCCGAGAGGAGCATGAACAGAAACACCAGTGCAATCATTCTTTTCATTTTACATCATCTTTGTCAATCTTCCCTCGAACTCGTTGGTGAGCATCCCGGATCCCAGTATCAGTGTTGCATGATAAAGGAACATAAGGGTCACTCCCAAGGCGATGCTGTGCGTTATGAACATGTTCAGGTAAACCTGGTTCACGAAATCAGATAAGGACATTGCAGACACGTCCGACAATGACGCTTGGAACTGCGAGCCGAGGTTTCCCCCTGTGCCGCTGCTTCCGCTGAGGGTTATTGGGTTTGAAAGCGTTATGACGTTGTATCCGCATCCGTTTAGCTGGACCTTCTGCGAAGTTATGTCAGGTGAGCCGAAGCTGTTGAAAAGGGAGAAGAACACTATAGGATACACATAATAGATGGAGATTGCAAGCGCTATCAGGAATCCCCCGAAACCCTTTGTATACTTGAAGGCCCTGAAGAAAAAGCCGACTGCAAGCGCAAGGGGCGCGATGTTGCCGAGCATGCCTATCAGCATCATGCTTGCGTCCACCCAGTACATGAGCTGGATGGAGGTCCTTGCGATGTAGTCAAACTTGGCCATCTTCACGTAATACTGGTCGTTGAACATCGCCCATTTGAGTATGGGCATCCCCATCAGCGTAAGCCCGTTTGCCGCCATGTAGTCCTCGCTGTTTTCCCTGAGCTTGGACATCGCGCTTGCCTCCGCGGCCTTGAGCTGGATGTATGAATCGTCAAGGTTGCTGATCAGGAACTCCTGTATCGTGCTGTACCCTGATATGTCAAATCCCCTGAGTATGAAATTCATGCCTGCGCCCTCAAGGATTGTGATCAGGAAAATTATCACAAGGACAGTCGCCATGTCAAGCATCTCCGCGATTGCCTCCACTTTCATCTTTTCCTCCTGGAGCACCCTTCCTGCCATGTATTTTATCACGCAGATGAAGAAGCCTCCTACAAGGCCCCAGACGATTATGCAAAGCCAGTTTATCCCCAAAAGTCCGAAGAGTGCCTCTGATAGCGCCATCTAGACCACCTTTATGAACATCTCCATCAGGGACTCTTCCTCGTCCATCAATGTCGCTATCGCCTTTGTCCCGGCCACTATCGAGATCACGTTTATTGTGAGCAGGAAGGAGGACACGAAGAAA
>JAPLWW010000015.1 GCA_026396375.1 Microcaldota archaeon
GTATCTTCACTTCCTTGTCGTTGAGCTTTTTCCCGGTCTTTACGGCATCAATCGTTTTTTCTATGAAAGATGAAAGGAATCCCATTTTATCCACCAAGCATCTTTGCCAGTTTGCCATGGTCCATCTGGGTCTTCAATAGGACCTCGGTGTATCCGTTGGCCTTGCCTATAATATACAGCGTTTCTATGTCAACATGGTTCTTGTACATCTTTTCAGTCAATTTAGTCAATTCTCCGGGCCTGTCAATCATCTTCACCACAACTGCCTTGTTGACATCAAGGGACCTCAATGCCAGCCCCGCCTTGTTTATCCTTTTTTTCGCAGTCTCGGGATCTGTTGTAACTATCCTGAAGATCGCTGTCTTTTCGTCCTTTGCATAGGAGTTTATGGATTCAATATTGAGCCCTGAAGAGGATATGACGCTGGATACTTTGTAAAGGCCTCCGGGGACATTGTCCATAACCACAACAATTTCACTGACTTCGTTTACCTCCATGCTATCACTTAGGATATAAGAAAGTAAAAGCATTTAAAAATAGCGTCAGGCATCTGTTTTTAAACACTTTTCATCATAGTATATAACCATGTCAAGCCCCCAAAAATTGAATCAGGGAAAGGTTTCCGACAGCGCCAATGGCGCAAAGGCAAATCCCCTGAAATCAAAGGAGCCCCTTGCAGACACTTATTCCGAAAAAAGGTTCGGCCAGATAGTTTCCTCCATAAGGAACATCAACTGCATAGATGAATATTCAGGGCTGGTCCTGCTTGCAAGCATCAAAAAAATAAAGGAAAGCTCAAAGGATCCGCGCAAGGACATGGACACCCTGCAGATCATCTTCTCATCGGTTGAGTGCGAGACAGACTCAAAGGCAAGGTTCTATGTAAACTTCTACAATGCCCTGCTCAAAAAAAGCGGCGCTGACCAAAGATATATCTCCATTGAGCTTTTTGAAGTTCTCATCGATGCCATAAAGGTCATTGAAAGCCATGCTTCAGGAGACGCGCTTTTTGATTCGAGGGATGTCCTTGTTGATATCGCGTCTAATCCCAATTTCCAACCTTATCTGATAACTGTCTCAGGCGAAATCTCATACAGGACAAGCGGATACGGAGTATACCTTGGATTGAGGGCATTGGAAAGCGCAATCTCCAATCCGCGCTTTGATTCCAGCTGGCTCTATGGCGACTTTGCGCCGACGTTGGGGGATTTTGCGGATGAGTTGAACCGCTACAGGCTGGGCAAAAAGAAATTCGAATATTTTGACGGTGCATGCCACAGGATTTCCACCCTTCTGTTTGCGTTCGACAGAAAGGCATTCGAGGCCATGCTGGATTTCATTGATGTTTGATGCATCAGGGCAAATGACTAAATTTAAAAAACCACTGCAGGATAGAAACTAGTTAGGCGGCTGTAGTCTAGCGGTAGGATATAAGCCTTCCAAGCTTGTGACCCGGGTTCAAATCCCGGCAGCCGCATTGACCTTTTTTCTTTAGAAAAGAAAAACGGTTCAACTAAAAAGAAACTATTTTTGCGAAAAAACACGCCTGCGGTCCCGGCAGCCAAACTCCCTTTATTCGTAAATTAAAAAATCAAAGGGACTGGAGAATAGGATAGACCCTTGATGCAACCAATGCAATCGTGATTATTATGGATATGACTACCATAATTGCAACATATGCACCCACAGCCATCATTGCCTTTTTGCTGTCAAATTTATGCACTATCTTTATCGGAAGGTATAGCTGCGCATAAAGTCCGTAAAGGGAAATCAATAGGACAATGGGTAGTATTATGCAGCTTACAAACGGGATACTGCTAAGAATGGTCAATAGGGCCGAAACAGGCGCTATGGCAAGGCCATAGATGCTCATCAGGTAAATCAAATCTGCTATTTTGCCTTTGCCGCCAAAAAGCTTGGCTATTATCTGGAGGATTCCCCCCAATATGAAGAATCCTATGGAATTAGTGATTATTGTGAAAATCGCTGTGGAGTATGTCATGCCAGCGCCGCTTAATCCGGCACCCATGGCGCCTTTTCCAGCCATGCCTGCCAATGTACTTGCAAACGTGGTGCTGATGAATGCAGCTATGAGGGATGCGATGCCCGTAATTATGACAATCAACCCCACATTGATCAATATCGCATTCCAGCTTGCATTCTGAACCAGTTTAGTCAGGTACGATTCCAAGTTCTTGTAATCCAGAAACTTTCTTATGTCGGGAAATTCCATAAGTTGAGTGTTTCAATTACACTTTTTAAATTTATCCCATTTCATTATTCAAAAGCTGGTTTGCGCAACGCTAGGGCTATTGAATCAAACATTCCGCCGTATTCAACGGCGTCGCCTGTCGCAAGAGCAACTCCTCCCTCGATTGCGGATTTGTGCACATAGACGTCTTTTCCGTCCTCTCCGGTAATGAATCCGAAATCCCTTGCCGTATTAAACATCTTCACTTTTCCTTTCATTCAAATCACCAATACTTTACTCCTTTTGAAGCGCGAGGTTTATAAAATCTTGTTCTGCGGCCCGAAACAGGCTTAGGTATAAAAATAATGCTTCCCAAATCCACCCATGTACCTCATAACAGGCGGGGCGGGCTTCATAGGCTCGAATCTTGCTGATGCCCTTGATCCGAAACAGACAATAGTGATAGACGACCTCTCAAACGGCAAGCTGGAAAACATCAGCCATCTGATAAAGAAAGGATTGATTTTCCGGAAAAAGGACATTGCAGGGATAAATTCCTCAGATGTCAAGGATGTTGACGTTATATTCCACGAGGCTGCGCTTGTCTCTGTGCCTCTGAGCTTCTCCAATTTTGACAAAACATACAGGGACAATGTATCCTCTTTTGTAAGGATTCTGGAAATGGCGAGGAAAGGCGACATTGAAAGGGTTGTTTTCGCAAGCTCTGCCGCAGTCTATGAGACAAGCAGCATGCCTGTTTCTGAAGATGATGCGGTTTTCCCAAAAAGCCCCTATGCGGAGAGCAAGCTGATAGATGAATTATACGCAAGGATCTACTATGAGAGATACGGCATGAAGATCATCCCGTTGAGGTACTTCAATGTTTACGGGCCAAGGCAAAATCCCTCAAGCCCATATTCGGGAGTAATATCAATATTCGCGTCAAGGATGATGGAAGGCAAGGAAATCACCATATACGGCAACGGAAAGCAGGTCAGGGATTTTGTCTATGTCAAGGATGTCGTCAATGCCAATATTCTATCCTTGAAGCTGGGCAGCAATTTCGCAGATCCCATAAACGTGGCTTCTGGGAAGCCAAACTCAATACTTGAGCTTTTCAGCATAATGAAGGAAAAGGCAAAATACAAAAAAGAACCGGTGTTCAAGGAAAAAAGGCAGGGGGATGTTGATTGCAGTCTAGCCAACATTTCAAAGGCAAAGGAGCTTCTGGATTTCCATCCAAAATATTTACTGGAAGATGGGCTTGAGGAGACTATTTACTCCCTCAAAGCATAGGCTTTTATAGTTTATCATGATAGTTGTTTATAAGGTGTGAAAATGAAAATAAGCGCGATATTCATTTCAGCGGTTTTAATATTTGTCCTGTTCAGCGGATGCCTGAATTTTGGAGGCAACAGCAGCAACACAATTGCGGAAGTGGCTACTGACAATTCCTCAGTAACTGAAACCAATGTTGTCCCTGCGCCTTCCCTGATATGGTCAGCGAATGAATGCAGGGAATTCGGAAATGCAAAGGTCTGCCTTGAGGACATATCAACGGATGTCAACAAGGACAATAAGCATTATGCCATGGTTGCGATAACATACGGCTCCTCAGGCACGGAAGACAAGATCGCGCCAGGAACAAGCAAAACGCTCAATGGAATTTCAGTTTCAGTTATTGATACCCAGCCCGGAAGCTCCATATCCTCACCAAGCGCAAAGATGAACCTTTCAGGCTTATACTCTTCATCAAGGGCGCCAAGGGCCCTCAGGAAGGATTCATGCATAAACTACTCGTCATCGAAGATCTGCCTTTCGGACATTTCAAAAGAGATTATAAGCTCAAGCCCCTCTCCAGCAATGATTTCCATAATAGGGGAAAACGGAAGCAGGGCAGGCGAGCTTAAGATAAATGCCAATGGCCATGAGGTTGCAAAGATAGGCGGAAGCAACGTTGCCATCTCTGTATCGGACACTGCCCAGGGAATCTTAACATCAAAGGCATGGGCAAGGGTTTCAATAAATGAAACCGCTGAAGCTCCTGCAGAATCCAAATTCACTACCATATACAAGGGATCATGCAAGGTTGGATACGGGATGAAAGTCTGCCTTTCCGACCTTAACATGAACGACTCCTCAAATGCAATAGCCGTCTTTGACATCATGGATTCCTCAAATGTTTTGCTACTGAAAAAATCCCTCGGCGAGAGCTCCTCCTATTCCTCCGTTGTTTCAGGAAGGAGGATAAAGATAGACACAGGGGAGATAGGGGAAGGGTATTCCTCGGGAACAGGCTGGGCCAAGGGAAGCATTCTGATCCTTTCAGACTGACTTTTGCCTTATCCAACATTTAAATATACTTTCTTTGCTATTTTTTCATGGCAAAGGTTTCAGTTTCCCTGAAGGGGATGAAAAAGGCGTCCCTTTACAGGAAATTCGAGGGAAAGGCGCTGAGATGCACAGCATGCAAGCATTACTGCATAATTGCGGAGGGCATGACAGGGATATGCCACACAATGGGCAACATAAGAGGCAAGCTCTATTCGTTTGTCTACGGGCATCCTGCGGCAGTCAACATAGACCCTATTGAGAAAAAGCCGTTTTTCCACCTTAACCCAGGCTCCTCATTCTTTTCCATAGGCACATACGGCTGCAATTTCAGGTGCTCGTTCTGCCAGAACTGGGACCTCAGCCAGTTTCCAAAGGAAGAGGCAAACTTCTCATCGCAGATGGCATCCGACCTGATAAGGAAAAGGTCAGGCGAACTGTCTCCGGAAAAGGCGGTCGAGCTAGCGCTGCAGTATGGATGCGACGGCATAGCCTACACCTACAACGAGCCTGTAATCTGGTCCGAATATGCTGAGGATATAGCAAAGCTGGCGCATGACAAAGGCCTGCTCAATGTATTTGTCTCCTCAGGCTATGAGACAGAGGAGGCACTGGATTACCTGAAGCATATTGATGCCTACAAGATAGACCTCAAGGGGTTCAGGGAGGACTTTTACACAAGGAACTGCGGAACCAAGCTCTCAAATGTCCTTGACACAATCCGCTCTGTCTGGAAAAGGGACAAGCACCTTGAAATTGTGACTTTGGTCATACCCGGGGAGAACGACGATGACGAGCAGCTGAAGGGAATGGCCGATTTCATAGCAGGGATAAGCCCTGATGTGCCCTGGCATGTGACCCAGTTCCACCCGGACTACAAGATGATGGACAAGCCGATAACCCCGGTCGAGACCCTGGTAAAGGCAAGGGACATCGGAAAAAAGGCGGGGCTGAGATATGTCTATATTGGCAACACTCCCACCGAGAACGGGGAAAACACCTATTGCCCGCACTGCAATGCCCTGGTTGTGGGAAGGGAATTTTACAGCATCAATTACTTCGACATCAAGGACGGCAACTGCGGAAAATGCGGAAAGGCCATCTATGGGATGTGGCACAAGGCGAGGATAACTAACCTTTGATGATTATGAAATTCAAGAAGCTCGTTTTATATGATCTGAAGTCAGCGCCACTTGAAAAAGAATTCCTAGAGAAATTGAAGGAATTTGCGGATTCTGTTGAAATTGTCTTTGCAGAAAAAGAGTATGCAGGAGGATTGAAACTATCTGACATAAGGGGTGCGGATGCTCTGGTCACCCGCATTTTTGATAATTATGATAACTCCATGTTTGAAAAATCCAGCTTAAGGTATATCGGTGCAATGCACACTGACGTTTCCCATTTTAATGCCATGATTTTGGGTAAAAATGGAATCGCATTGACAAACGTTCCCGGTTATGCCACGGAAGCCGTTGCCGAGTTGACGATTTCCGCATTGCTGAACATTTCCAGGAGAACCCATGACGCGATGAATTTTGTCAAAAGGGGCAACTGGGGATTTGAGTCGTTCATGGGCCGTGAACTGAAAGGAAAAACACTGGGAATAATCGGTTTGGGGCGCATTGGCACCAGGGTAGCGGAGATTGCCGAAGGATTGGGAATGAAAATTGTTCATTATACGCCGTCAAAAAAATCAGACAAAGACTTCTTGGAGCTCGATGAACTGCTGAAGCAGAGCGATGTGGTAAGCCTGCACTGCAGCCTGAATGGGGAAACGGAGGGCATATTGAACTCATCCAAACTCAAATTGATGAAAAAAGGTTCGCTATTGCTCAATTCCGCAAGGTCTGAACTGGTTGATCTGGAAGCAGCATATAAGATTTGCAAGCGAAAGAGGATTTTCGCATGGTTTGAGGCCATTGAACAGGAAGAAATAAGGGACAGATTCAATAAACTCGACAATGTTTATTTAACACCCCACTTTGGATGGATGACAAGGGAAGCGCAACAGGAATTAAGGGACATTACGCTGAACAACATCAAATCTTATCTCGAAGGAAAAACAAGTAATCGCATACAA
>JAPLWW010000111.1 GCA_026396375.1 Microcaldota archaeon
TGAGCTTCCTGAATGCGTCCTTTCCCCTTGTTGTCTTCCATGGGAGCATTCCCCTTATCAGCCTCCTTACGAAAAGGTTTGGGAGATTCGGGAATTTCGGGCTCTTCTCCGGGTTCTGCTTGTTCTGCATGTTTCTTTTTGTCCTGTAGTCCTCAATTAATAGCCCTTTTCTTCCTGTTATTATCGCGTTTTCCGCGTTTACGATGATGACTTCCTCCCCGTTCAATATCTTCTTCGCCACGATGCTGGCCATCCTTCCCACAATCAGCCCCTCTGCGTCAATGTTTGCCATTTTGAGCACCTCAGCTTATGATTATCATGTCCTTGGCCTTGTCCTTGTTGGCCTCGTAGAGCTCCTTTATGGAAATTGCCTTTCCTCCCGCGTTCTCTATGCTTTCGGATGCGCTTTTGCTGAACCTGTATGCCGCAACGATTACCGGGAACTCTATTTCCCCGTCTCCCAGGACCTTGCCCGGCACAACGACGGTTATTCCCTCCTTCGCGTACCTTGCGATCTTTGATACGTTGATCTGCACCCTGGATCTTTTCGGCTTTTGCAGAAGCTCGCTGACCCTTTTCCATATCTGCCTTTTGTCTGCCTTAAGCTTAATGATAAGCTCTACTAAGTTCTTGTCTTCCGGATTTGATATCATCATTAACACCTTCGCCTTTCGGCTCGCCCCGTGTCATGGGACTTGAAATCTTACAGATTAGTCTTTGGAAGGATTTTTAAAGGTTGCCTTGGCGGCCAAAGGCTCCTGAAATATTGATATTCCTGCCTATTTCTTTGCAGAAGAGGCTTTCCTCAGCAGGTCCGCGGTTTCCACATTCTTGTTCTTTTCGGCCCAATTCAATGCAGTCATGCCCTTGAAGTCAACCGCATTTGCTTCGGCTCCCTTTTTCAGCAGGTATTCGCATGTGCCGGTATGCCCGTTCCTTGCCGCCCACATGAGGGCTGTCATGCCTGACTTGCTTTTTGCGTTGATAAGCGCCCCTCCTTCAGCCAAAAGCATGCAGTTGTATATGTGCCCGTATACTGAAGCCCATATCATCTCTGTCGTGCCGAAGTTGTCCCTTGCATTCACGTCGGCTCCTTTTTCCAGCAGAAGCTCGTATATCCCTGCAGCATATTTCTCCTTCTTGCCTTCAAGGGTGTTGACCAGCATGAGCGCGGTCCTGCCCTTTTCGTCCTTGGCATTGGCGTCCGCGCCGGATTTCAGCAGCCTCTTGACCTTTTCAGGCTGGCCTTCTATGACGGCATTTAGAAGACTGCTATCCAACATTAGCTTGTCCCTCAGCCTTCTTGCCTGGACAGGATCCAGCTTGTGGAACATGGGGCTTTCTGCAGTCGCGGGCTTGCCTTTTGGAGAAGATTGCCTGATCCCTGATGCCAATTTCATACATCTATTATAATCAAAAAAGGTTAAAAATGGGTGTGTCAGCCGTGCCTACGGTTTAAAACCTATCCTCAAAACCTAATCTTATGGATTCATGGCTCCAATTCAGGAAATCCTCGCTTCGCGGCTTGAATGACGCCAAGCTTGAGGGAAAGGCAGACGAGAAGGCGTTTGCCCTTATTGACGCTGTAAATGCCCTGGACAACTATGTGACAACTTCCTCATGTTCAGGCAGGGTGATGATCCTTTCCCTGGAAAAGCACAAGAAGGATGCCAAGATGCAGTCTAGGTGGCATGGCAAAGTCAATGCAGATGAGATTGAGATAGCGATCTCTGAATATGCCGGGGAGAAGAAGCTCTGGCTCAAGGCAGAGCCATTTATTCTCCATATAGCCTGCAGGGACATCGAGTCAGGAATCAAGATGCTGAAGGCGTGCAAGAACGCAGGGATAAAGAGATTCGGCCTTCAGGCGATGAAAGATGATAAATATCTGATAGAAATTATCGGAACTGGGAAGATGGACATCCCCCTGGAATGCTGCTCAGTTGATTACGTAAAATTCGCGAAGCTTGCCAATGATATTCTGGAAAGCAACTGGAAAAGGATGGAAATATTAAAGGAAGAGATCCAAAAGCTGGAATAATACTTATTTTTTCATAAAAAATCTTTTAGAGATGTAACCTGTTATTAAGAAAGTAATTGGATTATGCACTCCTATTATAGCTGATATTATAGCAAAAAAGATGTTGTATGATTTACAATGCATTTCGCACATGGTCGAACCGAAGCAGTTATTATGACAGTCCTCGATACTCTGGCTATCAAGATAAAGAGATAGTAAAAGTACTGGAATGAACAGCAAAAGGGTCATTAGCCAGAATTTCGCAGTTTTAATAAAAAGATTATCGCTTGACGACAGTTGATAATATATCAAGAGCTTATGGATAAACAAGCCTCCAAGTATATCTGTTAATACGAGGATGCATACCATAAGCCAACCTTGAGGAGAAGCAGTGAATGACAGAAGGATGAACAGTATGGATAAAATCACTGCAATAAAGCAGATTCCAAGAAGTTGCAGGTTCTTTGTATCCAATAACTTCATAAAAATCATATTGAAGGTCAGCAATTAAAAAGATTGTGCAAAATACCTGCATATCTTATTCAGTTTACAGATATTGCATTTCGGGTTCACTGGCCTGCAGATGGTCTGCCCGTATCCGACAAAGGAGATATTGATCTTTTTCCAGAGCCTTTTTGGAAATACTTTCTTTAGCCTTTCCTCGGTTTTCTCCGGCTTTTTGGTATTTACCAGCCCCAGCCTGTTGGATATCCTATGAAGATGTACATCAACCCCAATAGTATCCTTTCCGAAAACGCTTGCTAAGACTACGTTTGCGGTTTTCCTCCCGACTCCTGGAAGCTTTATCATCTTCTCGAATGTCCTTGGAACCCCTTTTTTCGAGACCTCCTTGGCTATTTTGATTATCCTTCCTGCCTTTTGGTTGTGGAATGCAACGCCGAAAATCAGTTTCTTTATTTCATTTTCCTTGGCCTTTGAAAGCGCATTGGCAGTTTTATATCTTAAGAAAAGCCTTTTGCAGATTTCCAATGTTTTGTTGTCCTTGGTCCTTGAGGAAAGCATTGTAAAGATTAAAATCCTGAAAGGATCCTTCATCTCTTTTTTTATCCTGAAAACTGGGGCCCTGTTCTTCATTCCCTGTTTCTCCATTTCCGAAAGGATGGAGGAAAGTTTCATGCCCTTGTAAGCTTCCATATCTCGTCTCCCGTATGATGGATGTTCTTTATCGCCTTTCCCTTTTCCATCTTTTGCATTTCATCTGAGGATAGCAGCGCTATGCCTATGCACAAAGGCGTGTTGTGCTCAGCTTCCCTTACTGCAATGATATCATCCTTTGAAAAAGATTCAAATTTCAATATCCCGGGCCTCATTACATCTGCACCTGAAACAACGAACTTTATCGCTCCCTTGTCAACAAAGGCGCTTGGAAGCGAATCTGCCAAAGCCAGGGTCTTGGTCCATTTGCCATTGTGAAGGAA
The DNA here is from genome assembly GCA_026396375.1 of Microcaldota archaeon. Taxonomy (GTDB): domain Archaea; phylum Micrarchaeota; class Micrarchaeia; order Anstonellales; family J096; genus JAPLWW01. The sequence goes on from JAPLWW010000111.1 coordinate 3,460, forward strand.
AAACAGCGCCCTGCTGTCGCACAAAACCACCTGGATCTTTCCGTCTATTTCACCTATATTAACAACCTTGAAGCTCTTGAAATCAAAGTCTATCTGGGTTGAAAGCTCCCTGAGGTCCTTGTTTGAAAGGAATTTCGTTATCTTAAGCGCCATTTGAGTTATATAGCAAATGGAAAATTTAAAAATCAAAAGGATTTCCTGAATGCCTAGATGATAGGGGGCTAGTTATGCACTATTGATGTTGCCTTTCCAATGTATTTTTCATCCCCGGTCATCCTGCAGAGCTTTACGTATATTGCTTCTGCGACGGAAGGCCTTCCTGCCTCAAGCGCCGATTCCGCCAAGGCCTCAATCTTCAGTATTGCCTTTCCGTTTCCTGTTTTCCTATAGACCAGCTCATGGAGCTCCGCGGCAAGCAGGAACCTATTCCTTGAAGCGTGCGTCCTTGCAAGCCTGATGGTTGATATCAGCCCGCACGGCTCCTCTGAATCGATTATTTCAGCCCTGGGTGCCTTTCCGCTTCTAACTGCCTCTGGTTTGACTGCAATAGCAGCATGTGATGTGTTCATGTTTTTCACCTTTCCTAAGACGAATTGTTTTTTCTATTCTATTAGGGAAATCAATAGATTATAGAATAATTTAAAAAGATATTCCCTGTGCCATGATAGATAATCTCTTAATGATTTCGAGATTATATAGTGTTATTATGGCTGAAATGAAGAATATGGAATCCCGAATAGCAGTAAAGTCATTCATAGTAAATAATAGACAGGAGCTTCTGCTCCTCAAGCGATCGGATGACGATCCCCATGCCCCAGGAGTATGGGAAGTCCCTGGAGGCAGGCTGGATATAGGGGAGAATCCCTTTGAAGGCCTGAAAAGGGAAATCAGGGAAGAGGCAAATGTCGACATAGAGATAATGAATCCCTTGAGGATACACCATTTCACCAGGGATGACATGCAGAAGATAACAATGATAACGTTCCTCTGCAAGCCCCTTTCAGCAGATGTTTCCATAAGCAAGGAGCACACTGATTTTTCCTGGAAGCATTTGGAGAATGCGGAAAGAGAAATTGTTCCATCCTTCATGGAGGATGTGAAAATAATAAGGAAATATTTCATCAAGTGATTGAAGCACACCCGGCTTAAACATTAATCTTTTAAAGAGTTTATTGGTAATATATGTAAGAATAGGTCTATAAAGGTGAATATATGACACAGGAAAAGATTTTGGAGCAGAAAGCAGAAGCTAATGTCCACGATAAAATAAGGAATATTGTAGCAAAGGGAATACAAAATGAAATAAATAAGCCTTTACCTTTATATCCTGAAGAAAAGATTCATGATAATAAAATTCAACCTGGAAAAATAAGCAATGAAGTTATTAAATATATAAAAAAAGAATCCGAAGGAATTATAAAATCAGGTCCTAGTCTGGAATCTCAATTATTTGTAAAAACACAAACAGAAAAAGATTTGACCAGCGCCATAAAGACTGTGAAAAGTGAATTATCTGAAATAACAGACAACGGAGATTTAAGCACAGTGCAAAAAGAAAAAATAGTGTACAGTACATTTGAATCACTAAAAAATAAACTTCATCTTAACGAAAATTATCTTTGGCTTACCGAATCTGAAAGAAAAGATGTTAATGAAATAAATCATAAATTAGATGTTATGGCTATCCACATCTATAATATTCTAGATGACCACAATCTGAGTGATATAGAGAAGCAAAAAGAGATAGATAAGGAACTGGCAAGCCTGAATAAATATTTAGGCGTTAACGAAGAAGAAAAAAGTGCCATGAACACAGGAGGAATAGTGGCGAAAAAGAAGATGGGGTAAATCCGCAATTCCTCTAGATATTTCGGAAAAGGCGGCCGAGGTTTAAAACCGTTTCCTTCAACACAGGATCATGCAGAAGTTCGCGGAGCTTATTCTTGACATTAAATCCGAAAAGGAGAAGGAAGCGCTAGAAAAGCTTAAGGAATTTGAAGGCAACAGGCATCTAAATAAGAACAATAAGTTCATCGAGCTTTGCTTTTGCATCCTTGTCGCAAATGCCAACCTAGAAAAAACAAAAGCCATTTGGGAAAAGATAGGTAATGGATTCCTGAAATTGAACAGGGAACAATTAACAAAAGAATTGAAGAAGCATGGCTACAGGTTCTACAATTTAAGGGCTAAGTTTATCGTCGAAGCAAGGGAAAAGATTGATGAGATAGAGAATGCATTGAAATCAAAGGATGAAGATGAGGCAAGGAACTGGCTCAAGGAAAATATCAAAGGATTGGGATGGAAGGAATCCTCCCATTACTTGAGAAACCTCGGATACAAAAACTTCGGGATACTTGACACCCATGTTGTAAGCATAATGCACAGGCATGGGCTGGTTGACAATATTCCAAAATCCTTAAGCTCAAGAAAGGTCTATTTCTCGATGGAGGAAAAGCTGAAGGAGATTTCAAATATGCTCGGCATAAGCATGGCTGAGCTTGATTTCTACATGTTTTACCTTGATTCAGGGAAGATGCCTAGGAAATAGGGCTCATCCGCCGTATTATCTGTGATTGTCTTTCTTCCTTTTTCCTGTATTTGAATATACCGCCGCGGCTGCAAAGACAGATGCCAATATCCCCAGGGAATATGCCAGCTTGGATAATGAATCCTTTTCCTTCGGGCTCATGGTATTTTCCGTTGGATGAATTGCCTTGCCTGTTGCCATTTCCTCAGGGGAAAGGGCCTGCAGAGGGGAGATGGTTGATCCTATCACCATCGATGCGAATAGGGCCTTTTTCGATAATGACTCTATCCTGTCCTTGAAGGAATTCAGTTTTAGTCTTGGCTTCGCGGCATTATTGCCTTTTTGGTATTTTTGAATATACATAAACATATATTAAAAGAAACAGTTTAAAAGGCTTATTTGTATTTCTGCTCCGCCTGATTATTTCTCCTGAACTCCAGGATCTGGAAAGGCCTCAGGCTTGCGATCGGCTCCCTTTGATTGGGATTGCGGATTATGTGGATATTGTTTCTCCTAATGAATTCCCCCAAAGACATGGCAGGCCTTTGCCTCGCCTTTGGAACGAATTCAAGGATCTTGCACTCGGCTTTTCCCTGCATTGGCTTAAGCTTCTGCATGAAAAGATGATAAAACAAAAGAAAATAAAAGAATATGCCTTCGGCTGAAGGACAGAAAAAAAAAGAAAATAAAAACCTAAATGTTTAGCTTGTCATATGAAACAACAGACAAAGAATGAATGGTTGTGTGCAGATATTTGATTTAAATCTTTAGTATTTGCCGGCTGAACACCTCGGTTGCCCTTAGTGCTTACACCGCAAACCTATCGAACCTATCTACTATAGGCGATCTGCTTCCTAGTCTTGGGGTACGCTTCGACCTTAGATGCTTTCAGGTCTTATCGTAGCAAGGCGTGGCTGCCCAGCAGTGCCATTACGACAACTGGTATACCAGAGGCCTCGAGTCCATGTTCCTCTCGTACTAATGGATCCTTACCCTCAAGAAGCTACGATTCCAGTAGATACTACCGTACTGTCTCGCGACGTACTGAACCCAGCTCATGTGAGTCTTTGATGGATGAACAACCCAACCCTTGGCGGCTCCTGCACCGCCAGGATGACCCAAGCCGACAGCGATGTACCAAACCGCGGGGTCGATGTGTACTCTCTCCCGCGACGAGCCTGTTACCCCCGGGGTAGCTTGTCTGTCAGAAAGGAGCCCAACTAATAGGCTACCTTTGTTCGTTAAGCCCTGCTTTCGCACCTGCTTTCCACGCTTTTAGGAAAACAGTCAGGCCGGCATATGTCTTTAACCCTCTTCAGCGGATTTCTGACCCGCCTGAGCCGACCATTGGGCACTCATGTTTCTTTTTCGTGAGTGTACCGCCCCAGCCAAACTATCCACCAGATGCTGTTCCCGTTGGGGTCAGCCGTATTAAGAAAACTAGGTGGTGTGACATTGTCGCCTCCACGACCCCCGGAAGGATCGCTTCGAAGGCTCCCACCTACGCTATGTAGTCTCCTCAACACAGCAACATCTGGCTATAGTAAAGCTCCACGGGGTCTTCGTTTCCCACTGGAATTCCCCGGCATCTTCACCGGGCAGTGAGTTCACAGGGTTCCAAGCAGGGACAGTGGGGAAGTCGTTACGCCATTCATGCAAGCCGCCAATTAAGCGGCGAGGTATTACGCTACCTTAAGAGGGTCAGAGTTACCCCCGCTCTTTACCAGCCCTTCTTCCGGTTGAACCCGGGGTTCAGGTACTAGCAGTGAGCAGGCGTCGACCACCATACATGGCGTTTCCGCTTTGCGGTGATCTGTGTTTTTGATAAACAGTCGCTACCCCCTTGTTATTGAAACCTGCTCTTTACTCAAAAGCAGGCACTCCTTCTACCAAAGATACGGAGCTAACTTGCCGAGTTCCCTTGCTTGGATTCTCCCTACAGGGCTGAGCCTTTTCGGCTAGGGGCACCTGTACTAGTTCTAGGTACGGACATAAGAGATCGTTTCAGTTTCCCTTTTCATGGGTCCAAGGCATAGATTCCCTTGCGTATTCAAGATTTATCTTTCTTCTCCTCATAATGAGACTCCGAAAGATTATCTCTCTTAAACTCCTTTCGGAGCGGAACATAGCCCCAGACGTCAGGAAACTGACGTTCATTGCTGAAAACCTACTCTTATGGGACAGGAATATTAACCTGTTTCCCTTTCGTCTCTTAAGATTTACATAGAGACTTAGGACCGCCTAACTCTTGGCTGACAAACGTGGCCAAGAAAACCGTGCCCTATCAGCCCTCTGGGATTTCCACCCAGATATGCTGCTACTAATGCCAGGATATTCATTCCAGAAAACTCCATTGGACGTCACCGCCCAACTTCTCAGTCATCCGGACGCCTTCTTACACAATGCGCTTTCGCGCTGGTTGGGTATCGGAAACTAGCTTAGTCCCGTCAATTTATGACAACTGCTCCCTCGGCTGGTCCGCTTTTACGCGTTGCTTAGAGGGTGGCTGCTTCTAAGCCTACCTTCCAGCTGTCTAAGGGAAGAGCTATCTCAATGATTCACATTTAGCTAGTATTTAGGGTCCTTAACCCAACGTACGGTCGATCCCGTAAGGGCTATCGGGCTTACCCCGGATAAACCCCACTGCAACTGTCTACGGAGCTTAAGGATTCGGAGTTTGATAAGAAAGAGATAGATTTCTCTACCGGACTTCCTATTCAGTGCTCTACCCCTTAAGTTTCCTCGAGTTACGCTGGCCTGATGGCCATTTCAGAAGGAACCCGCTATCCCCAGGTTCGATTGGACTATCACCCCTAGAGCAAAATCACCCGAGTGGATATACCAACACCGGTTGAAGGCCTCCACCAACATTCCTGCTGGCTTCGCCTTGTTTTGCCCTTGATCACCTGGCTTCGGGTCACCAGATAGTGACTAAACCCCCGTTAAGAGGTCACCCCTGACAGCTTGCGCTGCTGCGGATACTCGCTTTCGCTTCGACTTTCGTCTTGCCACTACCAAGAACTCCCTGACTCTTGCTTCGAGAAGAACGCCACAACGCTGATGACTTGTTTGGCTTATTGCCTTGCGGCAACTTGCTTCGACAAGTGTACTTTAACGCCATGGCCGCCTGTCCCCATTTAGCTTCAGGATCTTTTAACCCCCCTTTCGGGGTCCTTTTCAGCTTTCGCTCGCGCTACTTTTTCGCTATCGGTCTGCAATTGCTATTTAGACTTGGAAGTTAGTACTTCCGTATTCATGCCCTCAGCCAGAGGACACTACTCATTCAGATCACGCCTATTTCCTTCCCTCACGAGACTTTCACTCTCTGTGGTGCCCCTTTCCAGGGGACTTGAGGTCAAAAACAGGCTGTTCCCTCACACATCTACCTTTCTATTGCTAAAAAGGCATTCATGACGGTCTCACTGGGGTTCTGTCGCCCATACTACCCAGATCGCTGTTGCTTTCTTTTCCTTCCGGTACTAAGATGCTTCAATTTCCGGAGTGTTTCTCACGCGACTTGCGTCGTGTGCGTTGCCCAATCCTAGGATTAACGCCTGCTTGCGGCTTCCCTAGGCTTATCGCAGCTTGCCACGGGGCTTCACTAATTGCAGCCAAGCCATTCACTAAATGGGTTGCAGCATATCTGCATACAAATTTAACTTTTAGCTTTGCTTTACTACTTTACTTTTATTTGCTCGTTATTCTATTCTTTGTCTGTTGCTTCATACTCATTCCTATCCTCCAAAGAGGAGGATAGCGCTAATATCATTAGGTATCACTATTGCTATGGACATAGATTTTTAAAGATATCGCGAGGCCTAGTTTAAGAGCAACAGCGTCATAAAATCGCTGTTTCAAACATTTTATGACATATTTTTAAACACTATGTGGCAAAGTAAGGTAGTATGTCTAATCCAAATGAAATGGAAATGCTTGACAAGCAAAGGATAGAGGCCTTTATAAGGCAGGATGTAAGGGAATATGCCAGGCTGTGCGACGCAACAGGCATGGATCCCGAGGACAGCGAGCTTTACAGGTGGGGCATTGCAATCCTGAACCAGGAAAAAGATCAAAAGGAAATGAGCGAGCTGAGGGAAAAGCATAGCGAGTTCGAGAGGACGCTTGCAAGGAAAATTCCCATTGAAAGATACAAGGCGTTCCTTAACCAAGCGAAGGAAAGGAAAATAAGCATATCTGACCTTTATTCCGGCACTGCACAGAAAAGGAGCCTGTTGCTCAAGTTTTTCCCTGAGGATTTCGCTCCTGGCAAGCTTAGGGACCTGACATCCAGGAGAGAGCATGCAATAGGAACCATATTCAAGGGAGTCGCGGATTACGCGAAAAGGAGGATGAAAGAGCAGCGCGAGCAGAGAAGAGCAGAAAGGAATTAGGAGAAAACATCAATAAATTAAATGCAGTTCTGCGGCTGAACATTATTTATAAGATGATGCATTCAGGAAAATATAATTGACAATGGAATGGTAACATGGCGGTGGAAGCGACAAAGGAGCAGGTTGCGCAGAAGGAGCTGCAGAAAGCGCCAGCTGTAACTCCGTCCACAATCGTCAAATCGCAGCCAGTTGCCCCGATAAATGAAAATCTTTTCAGGATGCAGATGCAGACCCTCAATTTGAAGACGGCAGTTTACGGGGCAATGAGCGAAATAGGGGTTGGGGATATGCTGATGAGGGAATCATTTGGAAGCATAAAGGGCCTTGTGATGACTCCCTTTACTGGACCAGAGAAATACAAGAAACTGATAGAAGCTACTAAAAAGATGGATGAGAGGCACAAGGAATTTTCCAGCGATCTCTTCAAGGCGAATAAGTACCTTACGGATTTCAACAATGGAAAGGTTGATGGAAAGGAACTGCCGAAGCTTTTCGAGAACATGATGATTTCATACGGAAATTTCAATGCAGAAGCGCTTAATGCAAAGGGGATGATTGACGAATACCATATAGACAAGGCAAGCGAAAGGCTTGGCGCGGCCTTTGATGCGGCAATGACAGTCGCGTCAGTGGCAGGAGTGACCGCAGTGGCAAGGGCAGGAGGCGCACTGCTGGTGAAGGAGGGGCTGAAGGGTGCCGGCTCCAAGATGGCATCGGCCGCAACAAAGGAAGGGCTCGCTAACATGGGAAAGGGCGCACTGAATGTATTCCAGAACAAGTACGTCTGGATCGCAAACGTCGCGCTTGCGTCGTCAACCTCAGGAGTAAAGGTATTGAAAGAGCTTGACATGGCAAAGGCAGCCCAGGAATTCCAGGAAAATCCGAAGGAAGGGATAAGGACAATGGAGAATCTATTCAACGGCCTTGAAACCAGCGCCAAGGGAAACAAAAACGAGCCGCAAATCAAGGAATTCATTGCAGGGGGAAGGGAGCAGCTGGAGTATATGTCCGCAAAGCTGGAGGAGCCGGGGCACAGGATAGACTATGGGGATGTCGCAAAAACGTTCGCGGTCACGCTTGGAACGTCAGTGCTGATCGAGGCCGGATTCGGGATTGCAAAGGGAGTCAGGATAAAGGGGGCTGCACCGGCAGAAAGGCCTGCAGCGGAAATAAAGGAACAGCCTTCCGCGGCCGCAGAGGCAGCTGCAAAACCAAAAACTTTTGCGGCAAAGGCGTCAACTGTAGCCGCAGGGGCAAGGATAATAAAGGAAAAGGCGGTCGAAGCCGTCAGCAGAAAGGAACTTTTGAAGAAAAACGTGGAAAAGAGTATGGAAGATAAAAATAAAGTTGCTGAAAATGAAGAAAGCAAAGAAAAAGAAAAGAAAGCCTGATCACAAATTGCAAGCAGGGCATATCCTCAGGGAATGCATTATCAGGCTGAGCCCGTATACTCCCAATCCTACTCCAGTTATCAGGCTTGCGACGTATATCGAAATGAATCCGAACGCAAACGACAGAAGCCCCAGGGATGCGACTGCCATGCAGATGCCCTTTGCTTCCATGCACGAAGCGCCCATGCAAACGCAATTGCAAGCTTCTTTTTTACTTCTTGATTTTGCCAAACCGATCACCTGAATATGAAAGTGGCTGGCAGTATTTAAAAGAATAACTTAATTATGTGTTAAAAAATAAATAAAAAAGAAAGAAAGCAAAGAAAGTTTAATCATCAATCCCTTCTGGCGTTACCCTGAATATTGCCTCCCCTTCCGGCAGATTTGGAGAATCGACCATTCTGGCTATTCTTTTTGTCTCCTTTCCCTTTCTGAGGTAAACCCTGTATGTGGCAGCATGGGCTATTACATGCCCTCCTATTGGGACTGTCGGATCCCCAAACAATATTCCTGGATTGTCCATTACCTGGTTGGTGAAATAGACGGCCAAGTTGAACCTGTCCGAAAGCTTCTGCAGAAGATGGATATGCCTGTTCAGCCTCTGCTGCCTTTCGCTGAGCGCTCCCCTTCCTATGTAATCGGCCCTGAAATGGCTTGTCAATGAGTCTATCACTATGAGCCTCACGTTCTCCTGGGCGATGATGTTCTCCAGCTTGTCAACGATCAAAACCTGGTGGTCGCTGTTCTCTGCCCTCATGACAAGGATGTTGTTGAGAACCTCCCTCGAATCCATCTTCGCGCCTTCTGCCATCTGCTTGATCCTATCCGGCCTGAACGTTCCTTCTGTGTCTATGAAAACCGCCTTGCCTCCCAAGCCTCCCTTGTCTATGGGCCTCTGGACATTGACTGAAAGCTGAAAACCAACTTGGCTTTTTCCGCTTGAGAACTTTCCGTAAAATTCAGTAATCGCCTGGGTTTCAACCCCTCCTCCGAGAAGATCGTCAAGGTTCTTTGACCCTGTCGTTATCCTTCCTATGTCCTTCCTCCTTTCAAGTATGTCCCATCCTGTCGAATACTCAAGGGTTATCGAATCCTTTGCCTTTGCTATTATCTTTGTTGCGGCATCTATTGAAATGTCCGCAACCTCGGCAAGCTCTGCAGGTATTGCGGCCGCTATGCTGTTTATTTCCCCGTATCCCGCAGCCCTGAGCTTTTCCGCAATGGCTTCCCCTACCCCTGGCAAATCCTCAAGCTCCTTTGGAACAGTTGGGTCATTGAGTTTTGCCATAGTCCCCACCCTTCGGCTCGTTAGGGAAAACCAAAAGCCTCAGCTCCCCTATCCTCAGAACATAGAATTCCTTTCCGTTCTTGCTAATTGATTTCCACATTGCCCCTACAGACTTGAACACTTTGGAGCCGTCCTGGTTGGTGTCAGGTTGCACTATCCTGAAATCAGGCCTCCTGCCCTTCCTTTCCGCCTGTTCGGATCCGCCCTGCTTTGTTGCGCTAACATCCTCGTATTCCTCGAGGTCCTTTACATCCTCTCCTATAATTTCTTCCATATATATCCACTCGGGTCTTACCCTCGGCCCAGAGGTTCCGGGCTTTTCGCCCGAACAGATAAGATTGCAGTTGGGTTGTTTAAAAATGTTGGCAGACCCCGCTGCCATGCCTATATTTAAAAGATCTACCGATGAATATATGCATATGGCAGAAGCATTGGCTGGCATTGAAGCGCCCAAATCAAATACAACAGACACAAGATTGAAAGAGGCAAATACAGTAGCTAAACAGACTAGCAACACGGAAACATTGGCAAGAATAGGCCAGAAAAGCCCGCATATTGCAGATAGTCTGAGGCAGGATCAAAATAACCTTAACGGAGAGATAATCAATATTTATGCCTGCCTTAAGGGAATAGAAAAGAATTCTGGGAAAAGCGCTGATACCGCACTCAAGACACTTGACAATGATCTTGCTAAATTATTTAAAAACTATCCGGAAAGGTTCCTTAAGATATCTGAAATCGCAGGACCGGCCACGCCTATTTTTTTAGACGCCATGGCCAGCAATATGATTATGAGGGGTTTTTTCATAGCTAAGTTCTCCACAGTAACAGACGAACTTGAAAAATTCAAAAAGGCGGCAGGAGGGGAAGAAGCAAATAAATATATCGAAAAAATTATGGCTAGCAACATAACTGAAACAAATGAGTATAAAGAAGATCCAGTAAAATTTATATTAAATTTAAAAAAGATCCTTGAGAATGCAGGCGAAAGCAGGAATGACGTGCTGGATTCGCTTTGCGACAAAAATTTCGCTAAATTTTATGCTGAAAACCAGAAAACCTTTGTATCCCTGGCGAAAAAACTCGGAGGAAGCACAGGAAGCATATTTAAGTCCATGAAGAACGATCCTGCGACAGCAGACAAGATAGTGAATGACCCGGAAGCCTTCACCAAGCTGTTTAAGGAAAAAGGACAGGATACAACCGGGACATTCACGATGTTAGCCGGAAAATAATATATCCGGAGAAAGGACATGCGCTTGGCCCTGCTTGGATGATGGAGGGAATATCTAAATGCCTAGGTATTTTATATTGTTTGTATCATAGAAAAGCATGGCAAAAGAAGATGCTGCGGCATCAAGGGAACAACAAGCAGCCCGAGAAAAAGAAAAGACGGAGCAAAAGGTGTTTACTCCAAAGCCAGATGAAAACGCCTCTTCATTATTGAAAAGGATTGAGAATGAAACTGGAATGAAGCCCATCAGCTTTCCTAATCTTACGGAAAAGGACATCAGAAATATAAACAGTATTGTCATCTCCAGAAAAATAGATGAAGGTGCAACCCTTTCTATAAACTGGAAAAAACCGCCTTTTAAGACGGACGTAATGCCCATGGAGGTCCTCTCGGAATCTTATTATATAAACGATTTGGAGAAACGCGAATCGCAGATAGCCCAAATCAACAAGGATTGCAAGCATGCGACAAGCCAAAAAGCAATTGAAGGCGCGGCAAAGTACGCAAACCTGCTGGCTTCGGAAATGCTGGTTGGGCTGACCCCGTACATATGCATGAGATACCCGCGCTTCGACGACGTAAGTGAAAAGGCAAATAAGTCCAGGAAGGACTTTAACCAGCTCCGCGATGCGCAGAACTGTATCGCTTACAGCCAGATGTTCAGCCTTTACAACATGAAGGCCGAGGTAAAAGGCAAGATAGAGTATGTTGCTTCTGTCAAAAAGGGACTGAATGAACAGTATGACAAGCTTGTCAATTATGACACTTCAGGATTTTGGAGTTTGAGTGAATACAAAAACATCGCAAATGAATTTAGCAGGAATTTGGCAGGATATAGCAGCAAGCAAATGGGCAGTTTTGAATATATGAAGGGCATAAAAGAGGAAACAGACTTGTTCGGAAAGATAGACCTGGCCACAAGGCCGTACTTTGAGGCATCAAAACCAATTATCGCGGCCGGCGCCATGATGCTGGGGCCGGAGGGGTTTGCCATAGGCGCGGTGTATTTCGGAATGCAGGCAAAAACCGCATTTGAAGAGCGAAGATATGTTGAGGGGGCATTGATTGCAATCCCCCTGACCGGGCCTATTTTCAGGGGATTGCGTGCAATTTCAGCTGCAGGAACGGCGATGGAAAGGGTTGCGGTTACCGGGGAGATAGCGTCCGGGGGAGCGGGATTGGCATTGCAGGCGCAAATGGCCGGAAGCGCAGCAGCAATAATATCCAGCGCGGCCCAGCAGGGCTTGACCCAGCAGGACATCGCCGAATTAATGACGCTGATAGGGTTTGCCGCAATGCCAATTGCTGGGAAAAATGCAGAAATCGGTTTTGTCCCTGAAAAAGTGGCATCGGAAGTGGCTAAGCCTGAATTAGAAGCAAAGGTGCCAGCAGCTGCAAAGGCCGCGCAGACGGGAAACATCCCATCGGTGGCTGTGAAACGCAAACCGGTTGCATTGACAAAAGAAGCCTATACCAGAGCAGGACGGAATGTGGGTATAATATTAGAAGGCTTGAAAACCGCAAGATTAACAGGACCTACTACTGAAGAAAGAAAATCACTCAATGAAATACCAATAGTTCAAACATCTGTGGTAAGAATAGAAGAAACGCCAAAATCAAAAGGACAGCCGAAGCTAAATGAGGATCTCCTGATGGCTGCACGTGAAGGCAACAATGATAAGATTGAGCAACTGCTAAAGGACGGAGCTAATATAAAAGCAAGGAAGGATTATACCGGCAGCACTACGCTTATACTGGCCGTAAAGGGAGGTCGTATCGAAACATGCAAACTTCTGATAGAAAAGGTTGCGGAAAAGGAAAAAGAGAAAAATGTAAAGAACTTTATTGATATGAAGGATAAAAATGGCAAGACAGCACTAATGTATGCTATAGAGAATAAGCAAACTGATATAGCCAAATTCCTGAAAGAGAGATCCCATAAGCAAGAAAGTCAGGTTTCAGCAGCAACAGAAACAACAACCACTGAATATGAAGAACCTTTGATCCTAAATGAGAAATATATAATGAATAACATTAATGAAGGAGCGTCAATATATGAAAATTTAAAGGAAATTAGCATGCAAAGAAAGGTTGTTATGACAAGAGATGTCTATAATAAAATTAAAAATATAATTCCTAAGAATGACAATGAAGGAAATATGATATTAAAAGCATTAGAGGACATTGAAAAAAGTAATGAATCGAAATTTATAAGAATTGTAGAGTCTAAAGAAGGTACAAAAATAACTAAAAAACCAGAAGAACTTCAACCTCAACCTAAAGAACAGCAAGCTTTCAAGAATGTATTGGAAGCAATTGAAGAAATAAAAATGAAATATCCTCAAACCAATCCTGAAACCAAAATAGTAATAACAGATAAGGCATTAAAAGGAGCTAAGGAATCAGAATTTGAAGACACGCGTAGCGTATATAATGCCCTAGAATGGCTAGCTACAGATTATATTAAGATGGAGAAGGGAAATAAAAAAGATATTGAAGCATCCTGCCTTAAAAAGTGCGGGATGCAATATCGCGGCGACCAGAATGAGAAAGATATTAAGATGTACTATGAAGATTACCATGTCACATATGAGGGTAAAGAATATACATTGGGAAAACATCTTAGGAAGGGCACTGGAAGTGAAGATAGATACAAAATCAGGATAGGTTTTGCCTATGATAGCGAAAAAAATAAGGTCATTGTAGGCACAATCATGCCACACCCAAGAACTGTCAATAAATTCTAAATAAAGGTCAAACTTAACTTTCAATTGGCTGATCAGAAAGAAGATGATCTGGAACTTCTAAGGATGAATCTATTAGATTATTATAAGGGAGAATTTTATCTTTCTGGATTCCTGAAGGATTGTGACCAATAAATTTTTTTAAGAAATTATTTTTTGTAGTTTCATTAATGAATTCATTTAACAATATTTTTCCGGGATGAAATATCTCAGAAAATGTCTCTGCTCCAGGTTTAACAACTATTCCTTTTCCATACGAAGAAGTCATATTATTAAATTCGCGTGCATATGCAGATATACCTAAAAATGATATCAATTCATTTATTCTTTCAAATTTACCATGTGCAATTTGAGGAACAGGAAAGAAAAGAAGAGGATCTGTATCTGCTATTCTTATCATTCCTTTACGTATTTCCATGGATAATTCAAATTTTTCATTCCAAGAAAGAAATAATTCCCTAGTAGGATCAAAAATATCAAAAATGCAATATCTTCCTGGAATATGGTAATATGTTTCACGCATTTCTTTAAGATCTTCCGCAAATATAATTAATTGAGGATCTGAAGATATAGCTTTTATTGGTTTACCATCCATCATTTCTTCTATCACTATTTTTGCGCGTAAAAGATTTGATATTTCTTTATGAGTTAAGGGATTACTTTTTTTGGATATGACTCCTAAAGGGAACCTTTTTAGTTTAGGGTATCTGACAGTAAGTCTTTCCACATATTGCATATAATTACAACTCTATAAAAGTATTTAAAAAGGCATCGGGTATTTAAGGGATATTCTAGACGGTTTCGCATTCGTTGCTGGTTACCTCATCCATCCTCCTTGCTATCCTCAGGAAAAGGTCCTTCCTTATCTTCACCCTTGGCCTTGAGGAAACCTTGCACATCTCGGGAAGGCACTCGCTTTTGTCTATTGTGCCTATCCTCCTTGCTATTGCTATGATGTCATCCTTTGTCATGCCTATGAGGGGCCTCAACACGGTCTTTGTGCTCAACCCGTCAAGCAATGATATGTTTCCCAAAGTCTGGGTCGAGACCTGGCCTATGCTCTCCCCTGTTGCGATGACATCTATCTTTTTCTCGTCCGCTATCTTGCATGAAACCAAATAGAATGCCGCCTTGAGGCCTATCTGCCTGAACTCGTTTCCAAATGATGAAAGCTCCTCCATGATTTTGCTGTTGTCGACAAAATAGAAATTTCCCTTGATATGGAAATTATTGCAAAGCGAGTCCCAGATTGATTTCACCTGGCTTTTCATTATTGGAGTCCCTATGTAAAGCGCATCTATTGAAAGCCCTCTTCTTGCAAGAAGATAACTGGCAACCGGAGAATCTATCCCTCCTGAAAACATCATCAGGATGTTCCCGGATGATCCGTAAGGAAGCCCAGCAACTCCTTCCTTCCTGTTGAACAGGCACTCCGCGTTCTTGTGCCCTATCTCAACATAGATGGTGTCATCAGGATTTTTGACTGACATCTGAAGCCCCTTGTAGAAAAGCATCTCCGAAAGCTTCTGCGCTATCTTGATTGAATTCAAAGGATATTCCTTGTTCTTCCTCTTGACCTCTATCTTGTATTTCTTTGCCTTGTCCGCATTCGCCAAAATCACGCCTGCTATGCTGTCCATATCTGTTTTGCTCTCGAAACAGTTGTATACCGTATGAACCCCAAAGACGTTGGAAAGCTCTTTGGAAATGTCCTTCTCGGAGTCAACCCTTATGACCCCGTTCTCTATGCTTGCCTCAATGCCCGGGAAAGCGGAAACGATGTTTTCCCTGAGTATCTTCTCCAATCTTTTCCTTTCCTTGGGCCCTTTTAGCAATGATTCTGCGTATTTGGCGATGAGCTTCATATGGTTGGATTTGGGATGCCGATGTTTTAATCCTATTGGAATTTCTATTGGGCTGTGCATGCATCGAAACTGGAAAAGAACGCGCCAGCTTCTTCTTTGCCCAATAATTTATCTCTTACCAGATAGGCTCCAAGAAACTTTCCTGTTGTTTTGGTTTTTCCGAAAGATATGGTCCACATGAGAGGGGTCTCGCCATTCTTGTCCCTTGCATCAATGCTTGCGCCGTGCTCAAGCAGGAATTCGCAGATTTGGGTGTGCCCGCCGCCTGCAGCCCAATGAAGGGCAGTCATCTTGAGGAGATCTGTCTCATTGATAAATTTCTTTGCGTCTTTGCCGGACTTTGCGCATTCCGCCAAAAGAAAGGCGCAGATTTGAATGTGTCCGGATTGTGCGGCGGAAATGAGCGCTGTCTGGCCGGCCCAGCCTATTGATTCTATGTCCGCACCTGCTTTTAACAGCCGCTTGCATTCGTCCAGCCGGTTGTTCCGGATAGCTTCCAGAAAATCGCCGTTGATCTGTTTCTGCATTTCGGGGCGGAGCTTCCTTTTTTCGGATTCTGGCTTATGGACGAGGTTCTTCACTCTAAGCAAAACCTTGTGAATTTTAGACTCCTTGAGAATTTGGGCCATGCCTTCCTTTTGGATAAAAGAGGTTAAAATTCTATTGGCAAGCCGGAATCAGTCAGGCTCGATGTGTATCTGGACATCCTTGACAGCAGGAACCTTTCTCATTATCCTTGCCTTGAGCTCGTGGGCTATTGTGTGGGCGCTCCTGACCTCCATGTTCTGCCTCACGTGTATGTGCACGTCTACATAGATCGAGCTTCCGGAGACCCTTGCCCTGAGCTTATGGAACCTTGATATCCTTTTTTCAGATTTCATGATTTCCTCTATTTTTCCTATTGTCTCCCTGTCAGGGCTCATGTCCATGAAAACATGATAAGCTCTCATCCCAATCTCATATGATATGTAGAGCATTATCATCCCTACGATGAAAGCTGATATCGGATCCCCTGCAGGAATGCCGAACTTCACAAGTATCAATCCTACAAGGACAGAGACAGATGCCAGTATGTCTGTATTGAAATGCGCCGAGTCTGCCTCCAGCGCCTGGCTTCCCCCTGCATGCTTCGCCGCATTGTTCAGATATTTTGAGGTGAAATATGACACTGGGATGGATATCAGCATCAATGATATACCTATCTCGGAATTCTCTACAGGGGATGGATAGATTAGCTTGAGCACCGCCTCGTAGATGACCACAAATGCAGTCCCTGTTATCAGCAGGGACTGGAGCAATGATGAGAGGTTCTCGTACTTGTAGTGGCCGAAGTGGTGGGTCTCGTCGCTGGGCCTTTCAGCCTTCTTTATGCCCCAGTATGCCAGGATTGACGCCATGAGATCGAAGAATGAGTGGGCAACCTCGGCAAAAAGCGCTATGCTTCCTGTGGCAAATGCCGCAAGCGTCTTCGCAGCCATCATGACTACATTTACGGTTATTGAAACGCTTGCTGCCTTGAGCTTTCCGCCTGCCGCTGACATACTAGACACTATTTCGGTATATTGCTTAAAAGTGTTTCGGATGGATTG
>JAPLWW010000045.1 GCA_026396375.1 Microcaldota archaeon
AGATCTGCAGGCTCCTGATATCCAAGGGCATCGATATCGATGCAAAGGACAACGCAGGCCGGACCGCGCTGTTCTGGGCAAAATAAAACTGCAAAAATGAGATATGGGAGCTTCTGAAGGCAGCAGGCGCAAGGGAATAAACAATTCTTTTTTAAATTATTTTATGCACAATAAGGGCAATGACCCAAAAACTCGAGAGTTCAAAAATTGCAAAGCACGTGAACAAGATCACCCATCTGTTACACAAGCTGAAAACTGAGAGGATAAGGCTCAGCCCAAAAAAGCAGGATGAGCTCAATGGCAGGCTATTGGAAGCTGCCAAGCAAGGCAGGATCGCAAGGATCGAAAGGCTTCTGAAGGTAGGGGCAAACGTCAACGCAAAGGACAAGGAGGACAGGACTGCCCTCATGTGGGCCGCGTCGGAAGGAAGGACAAAGTCCTGCAGAATCCTCATAGACAATGGCGCAGACAAGGACCTAAGGGACAAGAACAAGTGGAACGCGGTAATGCATGCCAAGGCAAACCGCAAATACACTACGGCAGAACACCTGATCAAGGCAGGGGCCAGGGACTTCTCAAGCGCCCACAAATTCTGAATTATCAATCATGCTCATCAAAGCTGAGGGGATGAGGCATTTCGGAAGGCATGAGGAAGCAGACAAGGTTTACGCGGAGATGGGGGAAATCTACCTATCCAGGAAATTATTCCATCTTGCAGGCACCTATTTCAGGAAGGCCAAAAAGTTCATTGACGCGGCCGGCGCGTTCATGCAGTGCAAGGAGTATTCTTCCGCAGGCCGATGCTTTGAGATGGCAAAGGACAGGAGAAGGGCAAGGAAGGCATATTCAATGGCAGGCACAAGGGCGGAAAAATCCAACAGCCTCTGGCTTGCGCACCATGCCTATGAAAAGGCGGGCTGCCCCGAAAAGGCTCAGCTTGTGGAAAAAAAGATCAGGGCAAGGAGATCCACATCGGAGAAAAGGAGGATATCAGCGGAGAAAGCCAGGCAGCTGAAGCTGGACCAGATATACAAAAATGACGCCTTGCTGCAGCTTCTTGGGTCCAAAAGGCATCTGGATTAGTTCGGTGGGCATCAAATGGAAACAGCACCCAGGGAAAAAAACAATAATCATTCTTTCAAGTGGAAAGGCAAGCCAGGGTACAGCGGAAAGGGCAGGCCGACGTTCGCGCTTTTGGGAAAGGAAAGGAAACAGCCAAGGGTGAACAAGTGGAAGGACATAATACCCGAATATAAGGGCAAAGGCAGGCCTTCCCATGACCTACTTGTGGGACACGGCTTCGCAAAGCCCAAGCCAAAAATAATGGTAAGGGACGGGATCAGGATCAAGCCGGAAGGAGTCAAATGGTCTGAAGTCATTCCTGAGCATTACGGCCGCAGGGGGTGTCCAAGCCATGATCTTCTTGTGAGATACGGCTTCGCAAAGCCCAAGGATTATCTGGCAGGCCAGCAGGAAATAAGGGATGATATTACTCCCGAGTTCATCATAGACAAGGATCATGCCGTCATTGAAGAAACAGCTGCTTCGCTGCATTGCAAGCCGATGGGAAACAACAGGAAAAGCATTGACCCCTCTTCCCCCTTGCAGATGGATCTGAGAATCCTTGAAAAGATGGAAACCTCTGCGCAGAAGCTGACTGATGAAAATAGAAGGATCAGGGCAAATGCCATGTGGCTGGAGATAGCGATGAAATTCGAGTCAATGGGCCTGTTTTCCTCAGCCGCGCTTAGGTTCAAGAATGCAGGCGCATGGGAAAATGCAGGCCATGCCTTCATGAGGATCAAAGAGTACAAGCAGGCGGCCGAGGCGTTCGGGAAGGCAGGGAATCAGGATGCGGCGGAGAAGAACGCATACATGCTGGCGGGAAAGGCAGCGGAGAAGGAAGGCAATTATAGGCTCGCCGGGCTCATGTTCAGCAGGGGCGGGCATGACTATCTGGCAAGCAGGATGGCCAAGAAGGAAAAAGGGCCTTGCTGAAAATCCTCCTTCCCAGGCCAATAGGATTCCAGACTTTTTCCATATTTATCCCATTTCAGTTTCAGCGTCATAATCAAATGTTTTAAAAAATGTTGGTACGAGTATATTATCATATGATGCCAGAAAGGAATTCACACAATCTCCTCAGCTATGCCCAGAAAAAGGAGAAGCTTCATGGCATAAGGAAGGTGCTTTTTGCGGCAAGGCATCCCATCCTCGAGGCCGCGATCAAATTGGGGAATAGGGAGCATGAGGAAGCCCTTAGCGAAAGCGAAGCGAAATACAGGAGCATTTTCCAGAACAATCACACAATCATGCTTCTTGTGGATCTTGAGAAATGGTCCATAGCAGACGCCAATCCGGCGGCATGCGCATTCTACGGATACAGCAAGGAGGATCTGGTTGGCAAAAGCATATCAGAGATAAATCCTCTTAACAGGAAGGAGCTTTCCGAAAACCTGGAGGAGGCGATGCGGAAGCCAAGAAGCAAATTCTATTTCTCGCACCGCATTTCAGACGGAAGGATGAGGGATGTGGAAGTCCATACCGGGCCAATTGTCATAGGAGGCAAGCAGCTGCTCTATTCGATAATCCACGATGTCACCGAGCAGAAAAGGATAGAGGGCATGATAAAGAGGCAAAGCGACTCCAGCGCATTGAGGGCGGAGATATGGAGCGCAGTCTGGTCGGACAGGAACCTGTCGGAGAATGAGCTGATAAAGAATGTCCTTAACCGCCTTGGGAATTTTACCAATGCGGATACCATAGTCTTCTTCAGGATCGAAAGGAAAACCGGAAATGCGGTCGCCGAGTTGGAATGGGGCAGGAACGGCATTGAGGAATCGAAAGCAGGCAAAATACTTCCCGGATTCGTCATTGAGGGCCAACATGGCAAAAAAGCCATCGATATATCATCTAACGATATATTTGAGAAAGATGGCTCGAAGGACCTGGACAAAATAATGAAATCTTACCTTCTCATACCATATGGGGATCCGGAGAATCCTGAAGGGTATTTCGCATTCGGGGAAAGGCTGGGAAAAAGGCTGTGGGAGAGGAATGACAGGAACCTCCTCAATGAGATGGCCAGGATACTTTTCGCAAGGATAGAGCAGATAGGCCTTGAGGAAAGCCTGCACCAGCACGAGAAGCTTGAGTCGCTTGGAAGGCTGGCAGGGGGGATAGCCCATGACTTCAACAATATGCTGACCGGCATCATCGGGTATGCGGATCTCCTGAAAGTCAAGGAGAACCAGAATCCCGAAGTCTGCGAATATGCAGGATTCATATCAACCGCCGCAAAGCGCATGGCAAGCCTTACGCAGAAGCTGCTGGCGTTCGCAAGGAAAGGCAAGTACAATATCCAGACAATAGACGCAAGCGGCATCATCGATGAGGTCGTTTCCGTGCTTGAAAAGGGAATAGCGAACAAGAACATCAGGATCATCAAGAGATTCGCCGCTGCCGATTCCCATATAGAAGGGGATGACAGCCTGGTATACAATGCATTGCTCAATCTGGGGCTGAATGCAAGGGATGCGATGCCACAGGGAGGGGAAATCACCTATGAGACAATGAACATGAATCTGAAGGATGCAGACAATGCCTTCGGGCTGGCAGCAGGCGATTATTTGGTGATAACGGTAAGGGACAACGGGACAGGCATGGACGAGGAGACGAGGAAAAAGGCATTCGAGCCTTTCTTTACAACCAAGGCTCTTGGCAAGGGAATCGGCCTCGGGCTGGCAAGCGTCTATGGAACCGTGAAATCCCATCATGGCCACGTCGAGATCATCAGCAGAGTCGGGAAAGGGACAGCAGTTGAAATCTGCTTCCCCCTTTCAGGCAATGTCTCCCTGCAAAAGCAGGAAGCATCATCTGCCCCTATCCAGGGCCATGGGACAGTGATGGTCGTGGATGACGAGCCTCTTGTCAGGGACACTGTCGCCGATCTGCTTGAAGCAAGCGGGTACAATCCCCATAAGTTCGGGAATGGCACAGAAGCTATAATGTTCTATGAGGAGAATTGGAAAAGCATAGATTTTGTAATACTGGACATGCAGATGCCTGGCCTCAACGGAAGGGCCTGCTTCAGGGAACTGAAGGAGATAAACCCCGCTGTCAAGGCGATGCTGATTACAGGATACAGCCAGGATGATGAAGCCGCAGCGGCAATGAAGGATGGCATGATAGGATACCTGGCCAAGCCGTTCAATGTGGAAATCCTCATAGATACAATAAGGAAGAGCATCGGGGATGGAAAATGATCATTGCGGCTGCAATCGGACAAAGCAGGGCACAGCATCTGTTTTTAAACCTTTTTGGACATAAATTATAACATGCAGCAAAGACAGTCAATTTTCAATCTAGCTAATTCCAAATCAAGAAAAAGGAGAAGGATGGCACCAAGAAAGCCTGCCGAGCTGGCAGACCCACTAGCGGAAAAGCGTCCCCTTCTCATGCCGCCTGGCATCGAGCATTTTCTCAGCGTTATTGAAGGCAAGGTTCCTTTGGACAGCATTTACCATGATTCGCCCATATGCAGGGTTCTCCTGGACAAGGGATCAGCGGAATCCCTGGGCAGGACAATAAGGAATTTCAATAGCAGGAAGAACAACACCCCCCTGGACACGCTTGAAAATATAATCGAAAGCGATTCATTTTCCCCGGATCTGCTCCCCATGCTCGAGAGGGTTTCGGAGATAAAGCAGGAGCACAGATACACTGATGAAGAGGGCAAGAGCCACACAATCGACAACGGCTATATCATACAGAAGGACTGCCTTGGGCACATGCTCAGCATAATGGGCAACGGGAAGATGGGGGATTTGAGGATTGACATGCTTAAGGAGATAAACGGGAATACGAGCAGGGCCTTTGTAATGTCCGGCAATGGCGCGGAAAAAACCGACCAAAGCAAAAGCGAATACATGCTCCACTATGTTTTGAAGAAAACTGATTCATTGGCAAGCAAGGACAATTTTTCGAAGGAGATGGCCCCTTTTGTTTTTGAGATCATATCGTCAAGAAAGGACATGTGCCTTTTGCTTGAGCTATCATTGGCCAACTGCATCATCGGAAACAAGAACCTTTCCGCAGTGTCCAAGGACATCAACCTGCTCAGGGGATTTTTCTATGACATATCGGAAAAGATGATGAAGGTAACGAGCGCCATTGAAACAGACTCTGAAAAGATGAGGATATACCTTTCAGCTGTTGGCCTGATAATGGATGAATCATTCAACGAGGAAAGGCTAAGGATATTCAAGTTCCTCATTTCCAGGATAGAGACCATTGCAACAACCAGTGAGGAGTCAGTGAAAATGCTCCATGACATTGAGAGATACATATCCAGCCCATGGATGAGGGAGCCTTTCCATAAGTCTCCGTTGTTTATGCTGCTCAAGAAGCCGTTGACTCCCCAAAACCATGAGACCATCGAGGCCCTTAACAGGATCGCGGCCAGCGAGCGCTTCGACAAAGACAGGATGTACTGCATCATAGACGCGATATCAAAGAAGGATGATGAGGCCAACCTCTGCAATTCATACAGGAGGTTCCTCAAGCTCATGGAAGGCAGGAAATTCAACCCGAAGATATGCCCCATGGCAAGCGCGCTTTTCATGAAGGGATACAGGGAAGATTTCGACGCAATCTTCACTTTCCTGGAATCTTTCACTGGAAACGAGGCTGCGGGCAAGATCTTTTACAATAGAAAAATCATCAATGCGTTTGAAAGGGTGAGCAACGGATTCCTGAACGTCAGGTCTGCGCTGAAATCCCTGGACCTGTGCATGACAATCCTGGGGAGCAAGAGCTTCGCTACAGAACCGGCGCAGGACTCTTTTTCAGAAATCCCCGAAAGGACAGAGGGGCAGGACCTTTACAATGCCCTGATATCCTTCAATTCGATGCTGATGAGCTATGGGAGCAACAGCAGGATATGGGAAAAAGCCCTGTTCATCATCAGAAAGTCGAAGGGCGATTCCCTCTCAATATCACTGGACCTTTTTTCAACAATGGTAGACAAGGGCAGGAGATATGCCGGCAGGATTAATGAAAAGGAGCTGTTGAAGATAATATCCATCTCAAATGCGGCTTCAAGCCTCGGGGCGGACAATGGGCAGATCGCTTCAATCATCCTATATGACATTTTCGAAAGCAAGAGCTTTGGAATGAAGGAGATGGATCTGCTTTACAGCAGGCTTTCCAAATCCCCAAGGAGGGACATCATGAGCCTCCTCGACGGCAAGCCCCAAATCCGGTCGCCAACAGCAGACAAAAGCTAAACTTATTTAAACCTAGCTTCACATATTTAATGTGGACAAAATTCTTTTGAAAAAGGCATCAGGGGAGCGCAAACCAGCCAACTTCAGCGCAAAGGAGCCTTTATTGGAAGACCATTACCAGGCCGCTTCCAAGATATGCATTAATCATAAGATAAGGCAGGAGGCGATCCCCATAATTTCCGCAATCCTGAATTCAAACGGCAAATCCGACCTTGATTTTGAGCTCAGCCTATTGATTGGATGCATGGAAAGCGAGAATTTCCCTCTTTTCCTTTCTGATCCCGGAGGGACTGGGAAATGCATCGCGAACATCAGCAGCCTTATCGAAGACAGCATGAAGATAGACACAGCCAGGAACTGGTCACAGAGGGCATGCGCTTCGCTGTTCTGCCATGACAAATTTTCCCCGGAGGTCCTTGATGCAATATTATCGTTCCCCTCCAAATTGGATCCATACCATCTGAACCATGCCTTTAATTTAATTAAGAATATGCTTGAAAAGGACCTGATAAACGAAAAGACCCTTTCCTATATCGGCATGGCCTCGTTTGCGGAAAAAGTCCCTAACAGATATCCTGCAATGTACGCAGTTTACAGCCTGATTGGCAATAGGAATGCCGACATAGGCTGGTTCAATGAGGATTCATGCCATGACCTGGTTGATCTATCCTGTGCGGTGAACAGGGAAGCGCCTTCGGACTTCATTCCCTCAAGGTTCAGTTCATTTACCTGGTTCCTGTCCAGCAAGGGCCTTTCAAAGGAGAACCTGGGGCTTGCAGTTTCAAAAGTCCCTTCAATGGAAGACCGGGAGATGATCTCTTTCTTCAAGGGTCTTTCAGGGCTCAACAATGAGCCTGCATCTGTTTTTAAACCTTTTTGAACATAATTTATAACCATGAATGCCCAATCCAGCGAGCAGCCGACATTCGGAAGCAAGGCAAAATTGCTGAAATCGGCCTTTGCCTCGTTTTTCAGGCAGGAAAAGAGGGAAACCGCATTGGACAGGATGAAACAGCTGGACCCTGTTTCCCTTGCCAAGTTCGAGCCTCTCATATCAGCCATAAAAAGGAAAACCAAAAAAAAGGACATGCTAAGGTCCATTGCCGCAGTCAACCTGATCATAAATGACATCAACAGCGACCTTGCGCTTCCGATAGCCCTGAAGCTTGCCGAAATGAAGAAAGGGAGCGACCTGGCTGACGGGATTTGCCACCTAAGGATGATAAGCAACCACAATTTCAGCCAAAATGCGGTTTCCTTCATAGATTACATAGTGGATTCCGTACCCGGCGAAAAGCTTTGCCCTGTGCTGCAGAAAATGGGCGACATAACGCTGAACATGAACTTCAAGAGATGGATGTACGTGAACCTAAGCCTGGGATTCGCAAGAGGCATCCTTGCCTTCAAGAAATTCAGCAGTTCCGACCATAACAGGCTTATGGAGCATCCCCTTAATTCAATCAACAGCTTCCTGTCAAACCCCTCCTTTGCCAATGAGTGGTTCATTTGCGAGAACATCGCAAGGATAACCAGCATCTCCATGGCAGTAAAGGCAAACTCCAATGAAAAGAGCGCAGGTGCTTCGCTGAGCCTTTTCAACAGGATCCTAATGAACGAGCATCTTAAGATGAGCTACCTGGAGCTGATGGACAGATACCTGGCTGAGAAGAGGTATATAGGCGTAAAGGAATTCCTTGAAAAATTCCATGGATGCTCGGATGAGCTATTCAGCATAAGGATAAGGGGAAGCGTTTTCTAGCCAGAATTGAATTCATTTGGGGTTGCGCGCAAGATGCAACAAAACCTTTTTATCTGTTTCCTACATAAAAAATAACATGAACAAATTCCTGTCTGCTAAAACCAGCGCCCAATCCCAGAAAAAAACGGATTTTTCGAAGCATAAGGAAATAACTGAGCATGGATGCATGCAACAGCACCATTTTGCAAAAGATGACGCCATGATATGGATTGACTGGGTCTTCAGCTTCTCGGACAATGGAAAAAAACTGTCCTTGCCAAAAAAAGACAGGGAAAATATCAGCAGCTTCGCGGCATTCCTTGCCCATGGGGAAAATATGGAAAAGGAATTCTACCTTTTTGTGGATTCTGTCAAAATATTCGGAACCTTCTATGGAAAAAGCGAAGAAAGATTGGAAGACATGAAAACGCTGGCAAGGGTAATCGGAATGGACAGTTTCATCGGATTATGCCCATCTTCAGTATCATTGCTGCATGCCGTAATTTCAAGTTCCCGCAACCACAAGGACATTTCAGAAGGCCTTTCCTCATTGGAGAAATTCATGGGCATGGGAATTTCCGGCAGGCAGTTTGAGGATTTGATAGAAAACATTGTGAAAAATGGGGAGAGGAACAGCATAATCCATTCAATAGATATCCTTTCATCAATCCAGCCAGGCAAATATACCGCGGAAATGATGAAATTGATGGAAACCATAACAAGAAACACATGGGGATGCGCAACATCATCATGCCTGGGCAAGGCTGTTAACAGGATAGGCAAGGGCGGAATTAATGAATCATGGATCAAAAGCCTCAATTTGCAGGTTGAAGGCAAATA
Organism: Microcaldota archaeon; assembly: GCA_026396375.1. Classification (GTDB taxonomy): domain Archaea; phylum Micrarchaeota; class Micrarchaeia; order Anstonellales; family J096; genus JAPLWW01. Next base: position 8,866 of record JAPLWW010000045.1, read on the forward strand.
CGGCTCCAATCTTGAGATGATGCTAAATGAGAATGAAACGGCAGGCAAGGCGCAGCAATGATCATCTTTTTAAACGTTTCATTAGATAGGATAAGAAAACATAATATCAACCAAAGGTGTTTATCGATGAAAGTTCCATATGAAGTAAGGAAATACTGCCCTCACTGCAATGCCCCGACAACCCAGAAGGTCAAGGTGGCTTCAAAGGGAAAGGCAAGCAGCTTTTCCTTCGGCAACAGGAAGCACGCCAGGAAGCTGAGGGGTTTCGGAGGAAAAAGGGCAGGGCAGAAGGAAGTGAAGAAGCAGGGAAAGAAGCAGAAGCTCATCCTGACATGCACAGTGTGCAGCAAGAAGCAGGAGTGGGTATGCCACAAGAGGACCAAGAAGAAAACTGAGGTAGTGAAGGGCTGATATTATGGCAACTAAATTCATAAAAATCAAATGCATGAAATGCGGAAACTCGCAGGTCGCGTTTTCCCATACAAACAAGGACATAAGGTGCCAGAAGTGCGATGCACTGCTCTTGCAGCCGAAAGGGGGCAAGGCGCATCTTGTGGACGCTGAAATAGAAGAGGAATATAATGACTAATGAGATCAGGCTTCCTGAGCCAGGGGAGCTTGTTGTAGGGGAGGTAAAGAAAGTCCTTAATTACGGCGCGTTCTGCTCACTTCTGGAATATCCGGGAGTCGACGGCTTCCTCCATGTCAGCGAGGTTGCAAGCAAATGGATAAGGAACATAGGGGACTACATCAAGGAAAACCAGAAGGTAGTCATCAAGGTAACCAATGTTGAGCAGGGAAAGAACGTGGTTGATGTTTCCCTAAGGAGGGTAAACGAGAACGAGAGAAAGCAGGTAATGGAATTCTTCGACAGCAACATAAAGGCTGAGAAGCTGCTGGACGCTGCCATAAAGAAGTCAAAGGTCAAGGCAGAGCTCAAGGAAACGATAGCAGGGATACTCAAAAGCTACAGCTCAGTCTACGATTTCGCCTACGAAGTCTATGAGAAGGGGGAAACCATAGCTGAAAAGGTCGGGATGCCGAAAAAGCTGGCAACAACATATTCCGAGCTTGTCAAGATTTCATTGAAGCCCTCAAAGGTCAATGTAAGGGCTGAGATGACAATATCCTCGTTTGATCCCAACGGCGTTGAAAGGATAAAGGAGATCCTTTCCGAGGCAGACGGGGCGGCGATAAAGTATTTGGGAGCGCCAAGATACATGATAATACTGGAAAGCGAGAATTTCAAGAGCGCCAACAAGAAGATAACCTCCATACTGACAAACATAGCGAAGAAGGCAAAGCAGTCAGGCGTCTCATTTGAATACGAGCTGATGAAGAACGAAGGTTGACATGTCCGATATCCTAAGAAGGCTGAGAAGGTGCGTCAAGTGCGGATCCTTTACATTGGGGATTTACCACTGCAATGAGCTTGCGACAAACGCACACAGCCCGGTTTTTAAGCCTTTTGAAAGATACTCTATTTATAGGCTGAAAGAGAAGATCAATAATGAAAGGAACTGAAATAGTGCTAAGAAAGAAGCTGGGCAAGCTCAGAAACCCCCTATTGATAGTGGGCCTTCCGGGCGTGGGCTTCATAGGAAGGGTTGTGGCAAAATACATGATAGACAAGCTAAAGGGAGAAAGGTTCGCAGACATCTATTCCTCGCATTTCCCGCCCCACGCGATAATGACAAGGAAGGGAATCCTAAGGCTGATCAAGAATTCACTCTATCTGATAAAGGGAAAGAAAAGGGACGTTATCATTCTTTACGGGGAAACCCAGTCAGTGACAACAGAGGGAAGCTATGAGTTCTCGGCAAGGGTGCTTGAGCTTTGCAGGCATCTGAAGGTCACTGAGATAATGACAATAGGAGGCTATGCAACTGGCAAGCTCATAAAGGAGCCCAGGATATTCGGGGCAGCAAACTCAAAGAAATACCTGAACATGCTGAAGCAGAAAAAGGTAGTTTTCGGGAAATCATTCGGCGCAATAGCAGGCATGGCAGGGCTCCTTCCTGCAATGGCAAAGGCCGAGAAGATAAGGTCTGTCTGCCTCATGGGGGAAACGCACGGAGGCTTTGTCGACGCTGTTGCCTCAAGCAGGATACTGGAGTTCCTTGAGCTTTATCTAGATGTAAAGATAGACATGGCCGAGATAGACAAGGCAGTGAAGATCAACGAGGCAGTCATCAAGAAAGTGGAGGAAGAGATAAAGAAGCAGGTTTCCGAGACTGTTTCAAAGCCAAGCTACATAAGGTGATTTTATAGTTTCAATGGACAAGGCCATCATAGGCAGGATAGTTAAGAACGGGGAGAAGTTCGAGGTTTTCCTTGACCCTGACAACGCATACGCATATATCGAGAAAAAGAAGCCTGACTTAAGGAACATCCTGATTTCAGACGAAATCTTCAAGGATGCCAAAAAAGGAGATCGCCAGGGACCGATGGCAGTCAAGAAGGCCTTTGGCACAGACGACATTTATGTAATATTAAAGGAGATCTTCGACAAGGGGGAAGTCCAATTGACAACAGAGCAGAAGAAGAACATGGCAGAGGAGAAGAAAAAGAAGATTTTAGGATTCATAACAAGAGAGGCAATAGACGCAAGGACAAATGCCCCGATACCGGAGAAGAGGATAGAGCTGGCAATGGAGGAAATAAGGTTCCATGTGGATCCCTTCAAGCCTGCGGAGCAGCAGGTGAACGACCTGATAAAGGAATTAAGGCTCAAGATACCCATAAAGTTCGAGAAAGTGAGGCTTGAAGTCAGGATTTTGGCAGAATACTCATCAAGAGCATATGGGGTTTTAAAATATTACGGGCTAAAGAATGAGAATTGGACCTCTTCAGGAGAGCTTGTTGGCATATTAGAGATCCCTGCAGGAATTCAGGGCGAAGTTCTTGATAAACTCAACAAAGCGACCCAAGGCACGGTCCAAGTGAAGATAACGCAACAATGAAAAAATAATGCTAAAACGAGGTGCAAATTATGAAAGAAATATATATACCCGGAGACAAGCTGCCCACATCGGTGCGGGTCTCCAGGCTTAACCAGAATGCTGTGAGGAAGACGGGCAACGTGCTCTACGCCACAGTGGTAGGATCGGTCGACGAGGACATGTTCATGCCCTTTGAGATGGTCTACATCCCCAAGGAAGGGGATTCAATAGTGGGCATAGTGACAGACAAGAGGAACATAGGCTATTTCATAGACACGGGAACTGCCTATGAGGGGCTGATCCTTTCAAGGGAGACAAGGGCAGATTTCCACGTAGGGGACATAATATTCGCAAAAGGCGAAAGGATTGAGGAGCCGGACACGGTCATACTCTCAAATCCCAAGCTTCTTGACGTAGGAAGGATCCTTGACGTTCCATCCTCCAAGATCCCAAGGCTTATAGGGAAGGAGGCAAGCATGATAAACATGATAAAGGAAAAGACAGGCGCAAGCATCCTTGTAGGCGCAAACGGATATGTCTGGATAAGCTCGAAAGGAAAGGTGAACAAGGCAATCCAGGCCATAAACAAGATAATCAGCAAGGCGCACCTGACCGGTCTTACAGACGAGATAACAAAGTTTTTAGGGTGAAAAACATGGGAAGTCACAATCCAAACATAAAATTGATAGTTGATGGCAAAAGGCTTGACGGAAGGGCCTTTGACCAGCTAAGGAACATAAGCATAAACGTTGGCGTGCTTGAAAACGCGGTTGGCTCAGCCCAGGTGATCTGGGGGGACAACAAGGTTGTCGCAGGAGTCTACGGGCCAAGGGACGTTTTCCCGAAATACCAGCAGAAGCCAGACAAGGCGTTCATAAGGACGATCTATTCGATGGCAACATTCGCCTCGATAGAGGAACATAGCAGGTCCGGGCCAAACAAAAGGAGCCAGGAGATATCATTTGTCCTTTCAGAGGCATTCGAAAACGTGCTCATGGTGGAGAAATTCCCCGGGAAGATGATAGACCTTCACATAACTGTGCTGCAGGCGGCTGCGGGGACAAGGCTGGCGGCATTCCTGGCAGGGATGGCAGCGCTCATAGACGGAGGGTTTCCGCTCAATGAGATAGCTGCAGGAGTCTCGGCAGGAAAGGCGGACGGGGCGCTTGTCCTTGACCTTGACAAGGCAGAGGACAACTTCGGCCAGTCTGACCTTCCAATAGTGTACAACTCCTCAGGGGAGATAATCCTCCTCCAGATGGACGGGAAGATGACAAGGGATGAGCTAACGGAAAGCATAGAGCTTACTTCAGCAAAGTCAAAGGACATAATGGATCTCATAAGGAAAGCGGTTGAGAGGAAATATGCCGGCGAAGTGAAGACAGAGCTCAACTTCAGGTGATCACAATGGTAAAAGAAAGCATATTGAAAAGGATAAGGAAGGATTTCCTGATGGAAGTCCTTGAAAGCGGGGAACTCCCAATGTCATAGACAGCGCGGAAGGGTCTGCATTGGCCCAGATAGGCAACACAAAGGTCCTTGCGGGTGTAAAATTATCCATGATGGAGCCTTTTGCGGATGAGCCAAACAAGGGAGTCCTAATCATGGGGGCAGAGCTTCTGCCGATGGCATCCCCAACCTTCGAGCCAGGGCCTCCTGACGAAAGGAGCATCGAGTTCAGCAGGGTAGTGGACAGGGGGATAAGGAGCTCGGAGATAATCAACATGGAAAGCCTATTCGTAGAGGAGGGCAAGGTCCTCGGCCTGTTCATAGACTTGTATGTGCTTGACTACGGCGGAAACTTGTTTGACACTGGAACATTGGCAGCAATGTCTGCATTGAAGAACACAAGGATGCCGAAGATAGAGAGCGGGGAGCTCATAAGGGGGGAATACACCGGGAACCTGCCCCTTGGCGGATACCCATTGTCCAGCACATTTGTGAAGATAGGAAACTTCACGATGCTTGACCCTGAAATCCATGAGGAAAGCGCAGCAGACGCGAGGCTGACCATATGTACTTGCGAAGAGAACATCGTTGCGATGCAGAAGGGAGGCGTCGGCGCATTCAAGAAGGAGGAAGTGCTTAACTTAATAAATGTTTCATTTGAGAAAAGGGACATACTAATGAAGCATATCAGGTGATTTCATGCTCAGGACAGTAAAATTCGGAAGGAAGATAAGGAACCTCTACAACGAGGCAGTGAAGAGCACAAAGGCAGGCTATGAGTGCCCAAAATGCGGGAAGGTGGGCAAGATGAAGAGGGAATCCTATTCAATCTGGCTCTGCAAGTCCTGCGGCGCGATAATGGCAGGAGGGGCATACTCCCTGAATACAGAGGCAGGGGAGACCATCAAGAGGATCATCTCTACATTGCACAAGAAGTGAAAACTTGGTAAACGACAAGGTTTGGCTCACAGGGGAGAAAATAGAGATAAAGGACATCAAGACATATGCGCTTGCGCTTTCAGGGGCAAAGATCCTTATCAAGGAAAGGCCCCCTGTTGCAAAAGAGGTAAGCACAGATTGATTTTTTTCACAACCTCGCTTAATCCTAATCCCAAAACAAGGGAACTTGCGCGGTCCCTTTCCAATCTATTCTTCGGCATCTATTTCAACAGGGGAAGCAGGAGCTTTTCCGATATAATCAAAAGGGCGGAATCATCAGGATGCTCAAGGGTATGCTTCATAACCCTGGAGCTTGGAAAGCCTTTATTGAAAATGGCCTCCGTATCTAATAACAATTGGGAATGGATCGATTCTATGAAGGTTGGAAAATATTCCAACAAAAAGATAAAACAGGAAAAGGCATTGGGAAGCTCAGTGTTTTCCAAATCCAGGAAGATAAACAGCATCTTTGGATTGGAGAAAAACCCTTTTGGGAATACCGTTGATCTGTCCTATTCAAAGAAAAAGCTTTTGTTCAAAAAAGATGGAAAGGAGGTGTTTTGGCTTGAAGGAACTATCGTTAAGCGCTGAGATAAGGGTCAAGGGGAAAAAGAAAAACCTTTTGGCAATAAAGGATTCCATCCTTGAGACAAGGACAGACAGGATGAAAAGCTTGGTTGTTATTTCCAAAGACGGAAAGGAGCTGACAATACGGGTAGATGCGGATGACGCAACCGCGCTCCGTGCTGGTTTAAATACTTTTCTTAGGATATTGCAATCAATCTACGATCTAGAGGTATAGTTATGGCAGTTGAAAAATCGAACATTGAAGACAGGATAATAGAGTTCCAGAAGATGGAGAAGCAGCTTGAGATGTACATGGGCCAGAGATACCAGTTTGAGATGCAATTGGCTGAAACATCGATCGCCTTGGAGGAGATCGGAATCCTTGAGGAGAATTCAGAGCTTTACAAGTCAACAGGGGGCTTTTTCATAAAGACAAAGAAAAGCATAGCCTTGGACGAGCTGAACGGAAGGAAGTCCCTTCTTGAAAGCAGGATAAAGATGTTCAAGGACCAGGAGGACAAGCTCAAGTCCAACCTTACAAGGCTTGGAAAAAGCCTTGAGGAAGAGATGAAGAACTCAAAGTGAAATCCAGATGGATGACTTTGGCTCCTTTTTCAAGAAATACGGGAAAAGCAAGCTTATTTTCGCCTGCCATTCAAGGGCAGACATAGACAGCTTGGCTTCTGCCCATGTTCTGGCAAAAAGGTTTGAGAACAGCATTCTGCTTATTTCAAAGGGAATGAACTACGCAACCGGAAAGCTGATTGAGGAGTTTAACGTAAAATATGAGACTCCTGAAACAGTGCTCTTTGCCGATTTTGACGGCGTTGTTTCCGTCGATGCAAGCAACTACGGGCTTTATGAGCTGGACAAGGCATTTCCAATCATTGCCGTTTTTGACCATCACCAGAAATCCTTCAACGGGTTTGAAGGGGAGTTCAATTTCATTGATTCCAATGCTAAGGCGACTGCGGAAGTTGTTTTCAGGATCTTTGAAAAAACACTGGATAAGGAGGATTCTGGCCTTCTTGGAACCGCGCTCATTTCAGACACTTCGAGGTTCAAGTCGGCAACAGCAGAGACGTTTGAGATATTGGGAAAATTGATAAAGAAATCCGGGAAAACCTACGAGGAGCTTCTGAACCTTGCCTACCCTCCTTTGCCTAATGACGAGAAGATCGCGATGCTCAAGGCAATGCAGAGGGTGGAATTCTTCGAGCACCAGGGATTCATGATCGCAGTTTCCCAGACAGGGACAAAGATAGCGGAATCATCATCATTGATTTCGGAAGGAGCCGATGTTGTGTTTGTGGGGAGGTATGACAAGTTCGAGCAAAGGTCAATGGTCTCCGCAAGGGCAAGCTCAACATTCCCATTGCCGCTAAACAAGATAATGGAGGAAGTCGGAAAGAACTTCAAGAGCTCGGGAGGCGGGCATCCAAAGGCATCAGGGGCATTCGCCTTCGCGCCATTGGACGAGGTATTGGAATACTGCGTAGAGACAGTCAGGAAGGAAATAGACAGGAACAACCTCAATTATGAACAGATAGTCCCGAGGAAATGAATATGGAAATCACAATTGACCTCCTTGCAGTCGCGAAAATGCAGAGAATGGACAATGAACTAAGAGAAGGCAAGCGCAAGCTGATAAGCAAGGAAAAAGCCCTTGGCAAATATGCAAAATTGCTGAAGTAAGGCCCCGAGGAAATGAATTTCGCCAATCAATCACTAGATATATATATTTCGATTTCAAATTATACCATGAGAATCGCAATATTGGTAATAGCTCTTGGATTAGTGCTTCTTTTCGGATGCGTTGGGCAGACAGAAACTCAAAAAAGAGGATATGCTACAGTTGATTTGTTGGAGGCTATTTATAATAATGATACTGCTCTTGCACAAAGCAGTATACAAAAAGGGGCAGATGTAAATGATAGAGATAACAGGGGTTATACCATGCTCATGACTGCGGCAGCTTGGGGACGACCTTATATAGCCGGGCTCTTGATTCAAAATGGCGCGGACGTGAATGCAATAAATCCATACGGCGATACTGCACTTCTTCAGTTACATTCTGGTCAGGATACTAATTATAATGCAGATGTAGTTAGGATCCTAATTGACAATGGGGCAAATATAGATGCAATGAGTAATGGTGGTTTTACTCCGCTCATGTATTCCGCAAATCGTGGAAAGACCGATGCTGTCAAATTGCTAATTGAAAAAGGTGCGAATGTCAATGTGAAAAATAGTTATAATTATACAGCGCTCTATTATGCCAAACAAGGTGGATACACCGAAATCATCAACATTCTGAAGCAGGCAGGCGCGAAGGAATAATTCTTTATTTTTCCTTTTGAATTTGGCAACTATCAGCGCTAGGTTGTAAAAAAAGACAGCTGATGTTTATCTTTCCATTATCTGAATTCATCCTTTTAAACTCTTTCCATGAATATTTTTTCTAGTTGATCAAATGACAAACGGAATGGGAAGGGATTCAAGGAAAGAGCTTGAAATCTACAAAAAGAAAAAATACATCACCCAGGCAAAGATGATTGACATAAGCACTGGGAACAAAATAGTGGTTTTGAATGACAAGGAGGCGCTTGTCAACGACATTTTCGAGGGAGAAAGAGTGGAGATAGACATAAAGGGCAAAATCCACATCGTGCTTGTCAACCTTTCGCACAGCCTTGTCAAGGAGGGGGAGATAGGGATCTATGCAGACATTTCAAAGGACTTTGGGATAGCAGAAGGGGACATAATAGAGGTCAGTCACATCCAGACCCCGCAAAGCCTTGAGACAATAATCAAGAAGATAAACGGCCAGCCGACTAACAAGGACGAGATCCAGTCAGTCATCAGCGATCTCATGGCAAACAGGCTTTCTGAATCTGAGATATCGGCATGGATGACATCATCTTTCATAAGGGGCCTTAACGATGAGGAGATAGTTTCGCTTACTGAGGCAATGGTCGGCTCAGGCCAATTGCTGAACCTTGGGAAATCCCCTATCGTGGACAAGCACTGCGTTGGAGGAGTCTCTGGAAACAGGACAACCATGGTATTGGTTCCAATAATCGCCTCAGCAGGGATTTACATACCCAAATCATCCTCAAGGGCAATAACATCCCCTTCAGGGACAGCTGATACCATGGAGATACTTGCCCCTGTCAACATTGAGATGGACGAGCTCAGGGAACTTGTGAAAAAGACCTTTGGCGCAATTGTCTGGGGAGGCGGAATCAACATCGCGCCTGCTGATGACAAGATGATAAAATTAAGGAGGCCATTAAGATTGGATCCAAAAGGGATACTCCTGGCAAGCATCCTTGCAAAGAAGAAGGCAGTTGGCTCCCAATATGTCCTTATTGATATTCCTATTGGCATGAGCGCCAAGATAGGCGACATGGCTACTGCCCAGGACCTTGCAAAGGACTTCAAGACAATCGGCCAAAAATTGGGAATGAACATCGGCTGTGTTGTTACAAACGGCTCTGAGCCGATAGGGAACGGAATGGGCCCTGTGCTGGAGGCAAAGGATGTCCTAAGCGTGCTTCATGGAGAAGGCCCAACCGACCTTAAGGAAAAGAGCTTATTGCTGGCCGGAAAGATCTTCGAGCTTTGCGGAAAAGTCGGGAAAGACGAGGGATATGACGTTGCCAAGCATTTCCTTGAGTCTGGAAAGGCGCTTGACAAGATGAAGGAGATAATCGCGGCCCAGGGCGGGAACCCCAATGTAAAGATAGACGACCTTCCGACCGCAAAATACAGGTATTCCGTCAAGGCTATTGCAGACGGAAAAATAGAGCACATAGACAACAAGAGCATATCAAGGATAGCAAGGGCGACAGGGGCTCCTATAGACAAGGCTGCGGGGGTTTACCTCTTCAAGTCCAAAGGAGACCTGGTGAAGGCAGGAGATATCATCTTTGACTTACATGCCGAATCGGAGGCAAACATCGATTTCGCGCTTAAGATGGCTGAGGAATTCAACCCCATAAACATGGGCAAGATGCTGATAGACGAGTTCTGAATTTTCTTTTTTACATTTCAAAAACCACAACAATACAGTCATGTATAAAAACAGCTTATTTCCAATTGTTTACATGGCCGTAATTTCCATGTTTGGAAAGTCTTCCTGGAAACAGTGCAGGATACTTCTTCCAGAGCCTGAAGACGAAAGGATCCTTCTGGCTTCAAGGATGGCAAAGGACAGGGGCTTCGCAGTTCCTATTCTTGTAGGAAATAAAAAATCAATAGAGAAAAGCGCAAAAAGTCTAAAGATAGATCTTTCAGACATTGAAATAATAGACACATCAAAAGGCATTGGCAAAAGATATGCCGATGAGTATTCTAAGATAAGGAAGGTTCCAAAGCAACTTGCAGAAAGGATGCTTGAAAACCCATTGTTTTTGTCTGCGCTTATCTTAAGGATAGAGGAGGCAGATGCCATGATCGCAGGCGCGGTCTTCACCTCTGCCGATGTCATAACCGCTTCGGAAGGGATAATAGGGCTGAGGAAAGGTGTTTCAGTTCCATCCAGCTTTTTCATAATGGAAATACCGGGCTATCAAGGAGGCGAGAAATCCGGCAACAATGGCTTGCTGCTTTTTGCAGACTCCTCTGTAAACATTGATCCAACTGCAGAACAACTTGCAGATGTTGCAATAACAACGGCAAACACCGCAAAGGAGCTGATGGGATGGATTCCAAGAGTAGCCTTGCTTTCATTTTCCACAAAAGGCAGCGCAATCCATCCAAAGGCAGACAAAATAATCAATGCTACAAAAATAGCAAACAAAAAGGCCCCCAACCTTTTCATAGATGGAGAATTACAGGGGGATTCTGCGCTTGTTGAAAAGACCGCTATCAAGAAAATGAAAGGGAAGATTGGCAATGTCGCAGGCAGGGCCAATGTGCTGATATTCCCGGATCTGGATTCAGGCAACATCTCCTATAAATTAGTTCAAACACTGGCAGGCGCGAACGCATATGGTCCAATATTACAAGGATTCAACAAGCCAGTGAGCGACCTTTCAAGGGGCGCGAAGCCTGAAGACATAGTCGGGACAATTGCCATACTCAGCACATGGGCAAAGAGGATGAAAAGATGAAAAAAATACTTATGCTCAACTGCGGAAGCTCATCAATAAAATACAGGCTTTTCGACTCTGCATTCAGGGAGATCCTCAGCGGAAAGGTTGAAAGGATAGGCGAAAAGGAGTCTGAGATTGTTCACAGCAAAGGCAGTAGGGTTTACAGGGCAAAGGTGAAATCCAATAACCACAAGGAGGCAATAGCATTGATGATAAGGATGCTCCATGACAAAGAATGGGGCGGCATACGCAATGTTGCAGAGATATCTGTAATAGGGCACCGCGCGGTCCATGGAGGGCAGATGGCAAAGACATCGCTTGTCTCAGGTGCGGCGCTGGATTATTTGAAATCATTTGAGATGCTCGCGCCTCTCCATAATCCCCATAATATAGAGGGCATGAAGGAGATGAAGAAGGCAATGCCGAATGTGCCCCAGGTCATGATTTTTGACACAGCGTTCCACCAGACAATGCCAAGAAAGGCATACATGTACGGCTTGCCGTACAGTTTCTTTGACAAGTACGCAGTAAGGAGGTACGGCTTCCATGGCACCTCGCATAAGTACGTTTCGCTGAGGGCCGCTGAAATGCTGAGAATGAAAAAGCCAAATCTCATAACATGCCATCTTGGCGCAGGCTCAAGCATAACCGCAATTAAGGACGGAAAATCAATTGACACAAGCATGGGCATGACTCCATTGGAGGGAGTGATGATGGGAACAAGGACAGGGGACATTGACCCGTCCATAGTGCAATACTTGGTGAATAAATACGGCTTTGGCTATGATGATCTGTTTGACATCATGAACAACAAAAGCGGCTTGCTTGGCATATCAGGGACAAGCAAGGACATCAGGATAATAGAGGGAAAGGCGAAAAAGGGCAACGAGAGGTGCGAGCTTGCGCTTGAGATGTTTTCTTATAGAGTATCAAAATACATCGGCGCATATGCCGTTGCCTTAGGCAGGGTTGACGCGATAGTGTTCACTGCAGGAATAGGGGAGAATTCCCCAAGCATGAGGAAAAGGATATGCTCAAACCTTGGCATAATCGGCGCAAGGCTTGATCCAAGGAAGAATACAAAAGCCATTGGCAAGGAAGCTGATGTAAGCGCAAAAGGATCAAAGATAAGGATCCTTGTTATACCTACGGATGAGGAGCTGATGATGGCAAAGGAGGCTGCTGCGGCAATAGGAAAATAGTGATCAAAATGGATGTGAAAGGCATAGGCATAGACATTGTTGACATCAAAAAGCTGGAGAAGATACTGAAGGGAAAAGCAGGCAAGGCCTTTATCAAGAATACTTTCACAAATCATGAGATCGCATGCGCGAAAGGCGGGATAAATATCTACAAGCTTGCAACGTCCTTTGCTGCAAAGGAGGCAGTTTACAAGGCCTTTGGCACAGGATGGATCGAGGGAAAAGATGTTGAAGTATTAAGGACAAAGGAAGAAGGCACTCCCAGCATAAGGCTTCATGGAGAAATAGAAAAGATGGCGAAAAAAAGGAAGATAAGAAAAGTGCTTGTAAGCTTATCATTTACGGAAAGCAATGCAATCGCGATGGCGGTGCTTGTCTCATGAAATAAATACAAGACAAATAAAAAAGTAAATTAATTTTTTAATTTCCTGGCTTTCTTGTACATGTAGTTAATGGCTTCATTTATCGTTTTGTTCTGCCTTACGTCCCTCTGCGGAACCCTCAAGCCGAATTCCATCTCCAGGGCAGCCAAAAGCTCGACTATGTTCATGGACTTGGCATGGAGGTCGTCGACGAAACTCGTGCTTTCCTTGAGCTTCGTCTCCTTGACATTGAAGACATCTGCAACGACCTTCATTACCTTTTTTGCCACTTCCTTGCGGTCTATCCTCATTTACTTCTCCACCTTGAATATCACTATGTCCAAGTCTGCCATCCTCTTTATCTTGGCCTTTACTTTCATAGGCATCTTGGCATTCTGAGCCTCAAGCGCCTCGACATTGGAAACGTCAAGCCCCTCTATACAGGTGAAGAAGCACGGCCCCTCTTTGAGCTCCACCGCCCCATAGGCATAGGGATGATATTTTGCGAACTTCATGGGCGGAAGGTTTCCGCTTGAGAAGAATTGCAGTTTTCCTTCCCCGCTTATCAGCTTCCATTCCATATCGTGCGCTCCGCACTTCATGCACCCTGCCTTAGGGGGAAATGTGAAATGCCCGCACTTCCTGCATTTTACGCCATATATCTTTCCATTCGAAACAGCTTTGTAGAATCTTGTCACCATGCTTTCCATGTTTTTCACCTCTTCAATACTGTCACTGCGGAATGCATTCCGTATCCGTGGTTGTGTACAACCGACACTTCAGGGGCATCCTTAATCTGCCTTCCCTTGGCTTCCCCCCTCATCTGCTTGACCGCTTCATAGAAGTCAGCGCCCGCAGATGCGGAAAATGCGTGCCCCTTTCCATGCTTCCCCCCTGATGTGTTCATCGGCTTGTCGCCGTCATACCTTGTCCTTCCCTCCATGACCGCCTTCCATGCCTCGCCTTTCTTGAAGTATCCGCATATCTCGGATTCTATCAAGTGGTATATCTGCATGCAGTCATGCACGCTAAGGTAATCTATGTCCTTTGCGGTTATGCCTGCCATCTTCATTGCGGTTTCAAAGGTAGTATTGTCTATCGCCCAGTCAGTAGGATCTTTTCCATACCACGGGTAGTTGCTTGCGCTCCAGTGGAATCCCTCTATGCTTATGGGCTCCTTGTCGCAGAACTGCTTTGCTTGGCTTTCGGAGCTGATTATGTAGGCAGATGCCCCATCAACAGTATTAAGCACGCTCCTTGCCCTTGCCGGCCATGCCAGGAAGGGGTTCTTCCTGCTTGTCCAGAATTCCGCATCATCCTTGAATCCAGCCTTTTTCGCGTCCTGCTCAAAGGTGGTCTGCACGTATGCCTTCTTGTTCCTTGAGGCATGCAATTTCACTGTCCTATGTATCTCTCGCATTGCCTCATCCATCTTGCTCATCTTGATATGGTGCTTTTTCGCATATCCAAGCGTGGGCAATCCCCCATATGCAGTTGCCACATCATATGCATGATGATATCCATAGGCCTGGTCAACGCCGAAGTCAGTCCAGTACCACAGCGTGGTCGGGTCAGTCGGCTTCCTTATCGTGGGATTGTCAGTCGCTGCTGAGGACAGTATATCGCATCCTATGACCAGCACATTCCTGAATTTCCCTGATGCGATGCTCATTGCTGCAAGCCCTGCCCCAGTATTTGTAGTTGAGCAAGCTGTCGCAAAGTGAATGGCCGGCTTCAGGTGCAACCCAAGCCAGTCTGCCATCTGAGTATTGTGTGAATAAAGATGGGAGCTGTGGCTGAGCATGCTTCCAATGTAGAATGCGTCAATATCTTTAGGATCTATTCCCGAGTCATCCATCGCCTCAAAGGCGGCAGTGCAAACAAGCTCCTGGAAGCCAAGCCCCTTTATTTCAGGAGTAGTTAAAACGCTTCCGAATTTCGTACATCCAACTCCGGTTATCACCGGCTTTTCCTTCAGGTTTCCTACATATGCCATTTCATCACCTTATTTCAATATTATGTTTTATTTGATATGATTAAATGATGATATCTAATATTCTTAGCTTTCTATTGTTTATATCTGTTTGCAATTTCTGCCAATAATCTGCATCATTTGCGACACAATAAAGCAATGAAAAACAGACAATGAAAGCATCTCTGGCAGCAGGGTCTAGTCTTGTTTTTATACCTGCTTTTTGGACTTTATTCATGGCTTATATTGACCTTCCATTGCATCCCGGCAAGGCTCCTCGCTGGCTTTTCCTGAGGATGGTTAAAAAATGAATTTCTAGAACGAGGCGCAAAAAATTCCGAGGCTGGCGCTTCATTGGGAATCCTTATGGGTATGCCTGGGGTTGCGCATGTAAGGCTCATCCCTTTTGGTAACCAAACCAGCTTCAAGAAGGGCCAGATATGAGCTGTTTCTGTAATGGTGCGAGATAAGGCCGCTGAGACTGTTGGAATAGAAATCCCTCTTTATCACGTCTCTAGGATTTTTCTTCAGCTTTTCAACGAGCCGTTTGATTGCCTCAATTCGGTTTTCCCTTGATTCAAAGAATCCATTAGGGGTTTTATGCATCTTCCAGGGCCTGAGCCTATATCCCGCTTCCTTCAATGCGAGGACCGCTTCTTTGCGGATATCGGCTCCCTGGCTCCATTTTGCATAGGTAAGCTTCGCCTTTCCCTCTTCAATCGGGATGTACCAGCCGTGCCGGATCCAGAAATCCGCCATTGAGGCTTGGCTGCCATTGCTGGAGGCATTGACAGGAACGATGCATTTGAAATTATCACGGATGCGTGCGCGGTGGCGCAGGTAAGGCCTGCCCGCGCTTGCCACAAAACCGGCTTCAAGAAGGGCTTCGTAGGGACTGCTGCGGTAGTGCTGAAGCAAGCCGCTGAGGCGGTTTGAAATGAAATCTTTTTTTTCTATGTCCTGGGGATCTTTCTTCAGTCTTTCAACTAGCCAGCGGATCGCTGAAACGCGGTTGTCCTTTGATTCGTAGAAACCGCGGGGGGCCCAGGACATCTCCCATGGCTTGTGGTCATATC
Organism: Microcaldota archaeon; assembly: GCA_026396375.1. Classification (GTDB taxonomy): domain Archaea; phylum Micrarchaeota; class Micrarchaeia; order Anstonellales; family J096; genus JAPLWW01. The sequence continues at coordinate 24,474 of JAPLWW010000045.1, forward strand.
CTGCTTCCTTCAATGCGCCGTATGGGCTGTCTTCATAATGCCTCCCAAGAAGGCCGCCGAGGCGGTTCAAATGGAAATCGTACTTGTCGATATCCCTGGGATCCTTCCTGAGGACTTCCTCAACAAGGAAGCGGACCGCCGCAATGCGCGCTTCAGGATCTCCTTTCCATTTTCCAGTCCTGAGTTTCTTGCTACCGTCCTTCATCTTCCTGTACCAGCCCTGCCCTATCCAGAAATCATCCATCGTGGCTTTTTTTGTTTTAGGTGAGGATTCAACCAATGGTTCCCTTGCCTTGGCATTCTGCTTCATTAGGGTTTGGCCAGGCCTGGACGCAAGGAGATTCATTGGCCATCACCGCGCGTGCGGGCCCTGCTGCGCATGCGCTTTTCGTCTGCAGCAGCCACAAGCCCCGATTCCCTCAGCGCTTCATATGGGCTGTCATTGTAGTAATTGGTGAGCAAGCCGCAGAGGCGGTTTGAATAGAAATCATTCTTGGTCATGTCGGAAGCCTTTTTCCTGAGCTTCTTGACGAGACAGGTTATCGCTTCTATGCGGTTTTTCTTTGAATGATACAAACCATTGGGAGCCTTGAGCATCTCCCAGGGATGCATCCTGTAGCCCGCTTCCCTGAGGGCATCATACGAGCTGCCGTTATAATAATTCAAAAGGAGGCCAAATAGGCGGTTTGAACGGAAATCACCATAGGTAATGTCGCGGGGATCTTTGCCGATTTTCCGGACAAGCCATCTTACTGCCTCTATGCGGTTTTTCTTTTTTTCGTAGAAACTCTTCGGGGTGCCAGACATTTCCCACGGATGGAAATCATAGCCTGCTTCCCTGAGGGCATCGTATGGGCTGTCATTGTAATACCTGCTCATCAGGCCAGAGAGGCGGTTTGAGTAGAAATCACCGTAGATCATGTCGCGGGGATCCTTTTTCAGCACTTCTTCCGCAAGGAAGCGTATTGCATCCCTGCGCACATTTGGGCTGTCTTCCCATTTGCCTTTGGTTAGGATGAATCCCCCATTCCCTGTTCTCCTATACCAGCCGTGCTGTATCCAGAAATCATCCATCGTGCATTTGAGCCTGGATTCAGGATCCTGCTTGAACTTTCCAAACTGCCTGTCCTTCGGATGAACAAGCATAGGAGATTTCCTTTTCAGTTGGAGGTTCATATGTTCTATTTGTGTATAGAACTGTTTAAAAATGAATATTCATTCATTTCCCCTTTTTGCATAAATTCAATGAAAAACAAGGTCATCCTATCTGGCTTTTTATGTCCTGCTCGCTCATGAATTGCCCATTTACCCTGTCATTGACTATTATCGTTGGGTAATTCGTGTAATAATAGGCCTGCTTGAGCATGCCAACTATCGTTGAATCGTTGGATGATGAGCCGTCGAAAGAGTAGATCCTTATCTTGTCCGAGCTGTTTTGATAGGCAGTCCTGAGGTACCAAAGCTCCTTTCCCTCTTCCGCGCACTTCGGGCACTCATTGTCCTTGTTTGAATAGATGTAGATTATGTTCTCTATACTTTCGTTGCAGATTTCAACCGCCTTCTTTGCCATCAGCATGTCCCTGTATTCCAATTGGTAGTACTTGAACTTGATATTGGGATCAAACGCCTTCTTTCCCTGCTCCAGGTACTCAAGCTGCTCCCCTATGGCCCATGTCTCGTTGTCGAATTTCGGGTAAAGGCTGTTGTACATGCTGCAGAACAGTTCCGGCTTTGACTCTGAATTAAGGAGCAACTGCATGTTCATCATGTTGTCGTTTGCATTGTCTATCTGGGAAATGATCGGATTGCTGACTGTGCTTGAGACATAGTAGCCTATGGCGGCCCCTGAAAAGAATATCAGCGCTGTTGCGATGAACGTTATTATATATATCTCCCATGTCCACATCCTCATAACATCACCTTGTGCTCCATTTCCTTTCGCTTCCCATTATCTCCTTGATCAAGCTTGAGACCCAAATGTACGGCCAAAGGTAGCCGAAAAGGAACAAATATGAAAATACTTCCGGGAATTCCTTTATAACATTGAGTTTTTTCTCGTTTGCGCGCTCCCTTATGCTGTTGACCATGTAGACAAGCCAAAGGAAAGTCACGCTGACCATCGATGCGGTTATTATCAGCAAGGGGTCTGAAAGGAACCCAAGCGCGAAATTCCCGAAGCCTATCCTGTCCATCCACATCATCTGGGGCTTGAAAAAGCTGTAGATTATCGAGGAAATCATTATGATGGATGGTATGAACACCATGATATCCGTCATCATCCCGAAATAAAGGAAATCCCCGTAGTCTGTGCTGAAAAGGTCCTTGTGCTTTATCCTGTTCCAGATCCCTCCCCTCACCCATCTTATCCTTTGCTTGATAAGCATGTTCAGGTTTGGCATTGCCGAGGTGTACACAAAAGCGTCAAGCGCGCACCTTATCTTGTGCCCTGCCTTCTGGAGCTTTAGGGCTACTTCCTGGTCTTCTGTAAGGCTGTTGATGTCAAAGCCCCCTATCTTCTTCATATCCTCTGTCTTGAACATGCTCAGGCCTCCGGGAGTGACATAGATGGAATCAACCGCCATCATCAGCCTTCTCAGGAAAAGTATCGAGTCATACTCTATTGCCTGGACCTTCTCGACAACGATCTAAGGATCCCTCACCCTAATGTCTGCGGTGACTGCAGAGACATTCTCCTCCTCAAAATAATAGCTGAGCTTCCTGAAGGCATCCCTATCAACGACAGAATCTGAGTCCAGGGTTGCGACCAGCTCTCCATTTGCCACGAATATCCCCGTGTTCTTGGTATCCGAGGTTCCTGAGTTCTTCTCCTTTTTTATGGCCTTGAAGCCGTATTTCCCGTATTCCTTCGCTATCTCATGGCTGTTGTCCTTTGATCCGTCATCAACAATCAGCACTTCTAGCTTTTCCTTCGGATAGCTGCAGTTGCGTATTGAATCAAGGGTTTTCCTCAATGCCTCCCCTTCGTTGTAAACTGGGATGACTATAGATAATGTAGGAAGGTCCTTGTCCTCAAGCTCCTTTGGCTTGAAATGGATTATGCTGTGCTTCAATGCAAAAAGGACAACAAATGTAATTGTAAGATATAGCAGTATGAATGCCGATATGTATAATACGATTGTTATTATCTCCATCTTCTCCAATATCTTCTCCTTATATTTTTAAAGCCTTTGAAATTGCATGGTAAAAAATGTCCATTGATATCCATAGTACCTTTTTAAACTTTTTCAAGGATATGGAGCTATGGATTCTGCCAATATTGTGGAGATGATAAACAGCGGAAAGCTTGATTCAGCGGAGTCCATAATAGAGGAAACGATAAAGATCAACAGGTCAAATGCAGATGCATGGTTCCTGAAAGGCCTTGTTTCCCTTTCAAGGCAGAACTATGACGGCGCTATAGAGTGCCTCATGCAGTCAAAGGGATTCGGCAAGGACGATGATTACGTCAAAAGGTCCCTAGGTTACTCTTATTTCTCTTTGTTCAAGATGGACGAATCAATACCTTATTTTGCCAAAATAAAGAAAAAATCCATAGACGATTTTTTCATGCTCGGCATCGCATACCTTCTCATAAACGATCCCATGTCATCCAAGGAATACATAAGGTCAGCTTACAACATTGACGCTTCAAGGACAAAGGAGCTGATGAAGCTTTTCTACATATCCTTCATCCATCCTTCTGAACTCGTGAGCGACAAGGAAAAGAGGGACATAGTCTCGAAGATAAACGCCCTTGCCAACGAGTCGATAGGAAAAGGGAAGAGATGATTTAGGAAACAAGATCGCGAGCCGTCACCTACGCCAATTTTAATCCATTCCTGACCTTTCTTTCAGGAATGGCCAGAACAACGTCCCCATTGTCCAAGACAAACCCTGTTGTAAGCACCTCGGAAATGAAATTGCCGATCTGTTTTGGAGGAAAATTAATGACGCAAAGAACTTGCTTATTCAACAAATCCTCCTTCCTGTAAAGCTTTGTGATTTGGGCGCTTGACTTTTTGGTTCCATATTCGCCGAAATCTATCAACAATTTATAAGCGGGCTTTTTGGCTTCAGGGTAATCCTCTGCCTTGATTATTGTGCCTATTCTAAGCTCCACTTTTTCAAAATCATCCCAGGTTATCATGATCATAATCTAAGATAAGCGATTTTTATCCTTTTCTCCTGTAGTGCTTCCTGACATCCCCCTCGGACCATGGCTTCGAGTCCTCCATGGACAATCCCAAAAGGTCAACTGCATGCCTTATCTTCTCTATGCTGGGGGCCTCAATTTCCAGATAGCAGGGTAGATCTACTATCTTGTCTATCTCAAAATGGATATCCCCCAACACATACGTCATCCGGTATTTTCTTCTTCTCACGATTTCCCTGTAGCCCAGGTTATGGAGAATGTTCCTAATCTCCTGGAAATCGCCAACTTGGCTTTCCTTTTCCTCCATCACTTTTGCATTGAGCACGCTTATCCATTTCTTCAATGTCAGCTCTGAGACATCCCCCTTTTTCCTTAGCCTCAGTATGATTCCTTTTTTCTTCAGCTCCTTTTTTCCAGTGTCAAAATAAAGGGCCTCAATGTTTCCCTCAAATGATTTTTTCGCTCCAAGAGATTTGAGCTTTTCAATGATCTTTTCCTTGTCTATTTCCAGGAACTTTACTTCAATTTCCCTCATGGATCCATTGGGTGTGAAGTGCTTAAAAACTCTTGCGGTGCGCCCTCACAAAACATTCGCCGGTATTGTCAGCCCCCTGCGAAGCTTGGACAGGTCCTTTGGCGCGGGTATCGCTCTCCTGAATCTTTCAGCATCCCTTATTCCGATGCGGTTTCCTTTTCCCTTTTCCCTGAACCAGCTCACGCACGGCTTGCATGTGTTTCCCATTCCCCTTTTTCCTGCAATGATCATGCCTTTCGCGTCCTCCTTCATCTGCTTTGTTATTTCGCCGATGTTTTCATCTGTCGCATTCCTGATGGATCCGAGCCTTAGGAAATTCGAGGCAAATGTGCAACAGCTTGGGATTACTGCGCCATCTGGCATAAGGCCGAATTCCCCATCGCTGCAGTTTGAGACTCCCCTGTTGCAGTCCCAGGATGTCATCATGCAGTAGCTGTTGCCGTCTTCCTTCCTGCCTTTGAAATATTCATTCATCCTACTGCTGATGATTCCATGGTTTTTCACGGCGTTCCCCATGCACCAAAGCCCTCCCCTATAATAGACATTGCTCGGGAATTTCATTGAATCTTCGCGCATTATGCCGAATTCCGCGAGAATGTCCGCAAGCATGACCTTCCTGTTCTGGATGCTCTTCCGCCATTTGCCGTCCTTGCAGGGCATCAGGCTTATGCCTTCAAAGCGCGGAACTGCGCTTATGCCATTTTCAATGAAGAACCTGAGCGTCCTTCCTGCGATCTTTATGTCATGCGTGAAGCTCCTGGCGCTTATGCTGATCCTGATCCTTGACTTGTCAAAATCGCCAAGCCCTGCGATTTTTTCGGCTGCAGACATTTCAGTTTGTGTTCTGATTCCGGACGTTATTATGTAAATCAGGGCATGGGGGAACCTTTCAAGAATAAGCTTTACAGCATCGCCAAGGTCTTTCCCATCGCTGTTGTAAACAAAAGGCTCGCCATAGGTTATTGAAAGGTGCTTGCGCACGGAAATAAGGCCCAGGTAGTGTTCCAGGTCCTTGAACGGCATTTGCCCCAATGACATGTCAGACAGCACTGCGCAGTGCAGGCAATGCCTGTTGCACCTTTCGGTTATTGCAATCGCCGATATAGGCAGCTTTTGAGTTCCTGCCGATATTTCCTCATCAAGCGCCATTTTCCTGAGCTCCTCAAGCCTGGCATCAAAGTTTATGATTTTTTCCTTGCGCCTTTTCATTATCCTGTATATCTCAATCATCTTCCTTTTCTGCCATTCCTTAAGCATTGCGAATTGCTCTTTCATTTCCTTATGGTAAACGCCCTTGGCAAGCCCCATGAACATCTTATGCACAGGAGAGCCCCTTGGCTCGAACGCGATGCCATTCTCATAAAGGGAAACTGAGGTTTTTGTGGGCAAGCCGCTGTACACGAGCGGCATTTCCTTCCATATCGCGTTTTTCATTTTTTCACATCCAATCAAAGAGTTTCTTTTTGCCATTGTTGGTCATTGTCTTATTGTGTTCATATATGTTTAAAAATGAAGGTTGCCAGGGCCAGCGGCTTTGCACAAATATTAGACCTTTTCAGGTCTCAACCGTGAATTAATGTGCAGCGGGGCGAGAATTTCCTTTTTATCATGCTAAACGTGCTTTCCACATTACTGCGCTTATGATACCTTTCCATGAACTCTTGCTCATAGTACCGGAAGTACAAGTACATCTTGCGCCATGTATGATTGCCTTTCGCCCTTCCTGTAGCATTTGACTTGAACGGAATGTATGGGACAGCCCCTACTTCAAAGACCTTTTCCATGTTTTCCCTGCTGGAATAGGCTTTGTCTGCCGAAACCTCCTTTATATTGAAATGCTCTGCCGTCTTTCCGACCAGATCTGAGAACTGCGGGCTGTCCGCAGCATGCCCATCCGTAACAGTAATAGCCGTAATTATGTTGGTTTTGATACCACATATCACATGTATCTTTATCCATTCATGAGTCTTATTTTCATTTCCTTCTGTTTTCCCGAACTTATAGTCAAACCATCTGGAATAGAAGGCTGAACTCAGTCCGCTTGCATCTACTGAGACGGATTACTCAAGGTCCCTCAACGGCATGGCGGATAGCCTGATTAAGTCTTTAAGTATAGAGACCATTGCAGGGCTGTTGAAATAATTGAGGAGGGTGTTGAAGTGAGGGACCTTT
>JAPLWW010000036.1 GCA_026396375.1 Microcaldota archaeon
TGGCCAGCCATGATCGCCATTGCTTCCTGTCTGTCAAATAAAGTGTTTTTCCTATTTCCATCATTTTCACTCTGATCCCGCAGGATAGGACGCCTTTGCTTGCCTGCCTTCCTCAGTTGAAGTGGTAGCTGCCCTTTTCCCCCCAGTGGAATCCGACGAAACCTTCCGAATCCGCCGTTATCAGGTTCAGGACGTCCTTGGAACCATTCTTGCTGTTAAAACTCTCGACCTGCTGGCGCACTAAGTTCATCAGGTTGTAGTCCGCCTTCTTTGTGTCTATATCTATCTTCCACATGTAGAAATACGCGCTATAAGAAAAGTTGGTCTTTTCCACGATGTCGGCCCAGCAGCCTATGTTCCTGGCATTGGCCTTCATCCCTGCATCCGTCATGTCCTTGAGAGTCCCGACAAAGACCTTTTGAACATCTGGATTCATCTTGCTGGCCCTGTCGATGAGCTTTTTGGAATCCTTGCTTTCAAGTTTGGAATTTTCAAGGAAGCCCTTGAACTCATTGATCGGATCCGCCTTTGCAGGCTTTATCTTGGTGTAGTCAGCCATATTCGATACCCATATGCTATTTGACCCATACTTTTTAAAAAAGGACAAGATATGGAAAATGATAAATTTTTATATGGCGGGTCTTTTCCTATCTCCATGCTCTTCATCCTTTTGTCTTATTTTTGCCCCTCCAGAGCTTCCTTGCATTGGGTTTGCCGAACTTTTTGTTCATTTTGAGCAAATGCTGATATTGCCAATCCCTTTCCTTAATAGTTTCATCAATTGAGCCGGTTGCATCGCGGACAGCTGTAACTGCATAAACAGCAGCTCCGATGGAATGGGCTGGAACATGCGCAGTCGCCACAGCCTGCCCTGCTGAACGGGCTGCTGATCTTGCCGAATCATCATCCTTCACTTCGCGGGCTGCAGCATGGGCCGAAAGGGAAGCTCCCCTTATTTCCTTCATGCTGAAAATTCCGTCCTTTATCCATTTCCTTAGCGCTTCTATTGCCTTTCTTGGCCTATTGTCCTTTAGATATCTCTTTTCAAAATAAGGCAAGACCCTTTCTGCGCAGTCGGCTGCCCAGATCCCCAATGCCCTATGGTCTGTTTTGTTGACAAGCTTCGCAATCGGCTTGTCCAGATCAATCCTTACCAGGTTTGGCCTTTTCATTTGTTTCCTCCGTAGATTAAATTGATTTCAGGAAATTTGCCGTTTCCTCGTATTTTTCCGCCTCGTCCGATGCCGTCTTTCCATCGCTGTCCTTTATCTTCGCATCAGCCCCTTTGTCAATCAGGAACTTGCACATCCCGGTATGGCCTTTCTTTGCGGCATAGAACAGAGCCGTCTTTCCTGCGTTGTCCTGCTCATTGACTATGCTTTCTGATATCCCTATGATAAGGCCGGAGGCCTTGACCTTCCCGTTCAATGCCGCAAGGTGCAGGGCTGTCCTGCCGTCCTTGTTCTTCGATCCTGCGTCAACTCCATTGTCTATAAGCAATTTGCATGTTTCATCGTATCCGTTCAACGCCGCCCAGAACAAAGGGGTTTCCCCGTCATTGTTCTTCGCATTCACATCGGCTCCATTCTCTATGAGCAGTTTGCAGGCCTCGGTTTTGTCCCTTCCCGCAGCCCAATGCAGGGCCGTCTTCCCTTTTTTGTCCTTTGAATTGAGATATTCCTTCACGTCCCCTATCTTCGCATATTCGATAATGAACATTGTGCATGTTTTCGTCTGCCCGTTCTGGGCAGCAAAATGCAACACTGTGCAGCCGTCCTTGTCCCTTGAGGTGAATATTCCCTTGATGTCCCCTCCTGCCTTTCCGTACTGCTCTATTATCAATGCGCAGGTTTTCGTATGCCCATTCCATGCTGCCCAATAGATTGCTGTCCTGCTGTCCTTGTCCTTTGCCGATACCAGCTCTTTCAGGTCTCCCCCTGCCTTTGCGTAATGGTCCATGAGCAGGGCGCATGTCTCGGTATGCCCGTACCTTGCCGCAGTGTGCAAAGCGGTCCTGCTTTCCTTGTCCTTTGCCATTATGAACCTCTTTGGGTCCCCGAATGACTCTGCGTATTTGGCTATCATCAGTTCGCAGGCCTTGCTCTGCCCGTTCTGCGCTGCGTTGTGCAAAGCAGTCCAGCCGTCCTTGTTCCTTTCATTTAGGTCTGCGTCAGCTGCCAGCAATGACTTTATTGTTTCGATGTTGCCTTTGCATGCGGCGTAAAACAGATCAATATTCTTGGAATCCATTGATTTACCTTAATATGAAGATTTTTTAAATGGGGAGAAAGCCAGAAAGGTATATATACATAATCTCGCATAAGGCAATTAGGTGAAAACAATGGATGAAATAATAACAATAATCTTAGTCATAATTGCGGCAATCGCACTATTCCTGACCGTAAGGATAATACCCCAGACCCATAGGGGCCTTGTCGAGAGGTTTGGAAGGTATAAAAGGTACTGCGAGCCTGGAATAACATTCGTCATACCGCTTGTTGACCAGGTAAGGTATGTCAACATAACAGAGCAGATGTTCAACGCGGAGCCCCAGGTTGTGATCACCAAGGACAGCCTTAACGCGACAATTGACGCGCAGGTCTATTTCAAAGTCAAGAATGACGAGGAAAGCGTGAAGAAGAGCCAGTATGCGGTCAATGACTATGAGTCCCAGATAACGGCGCTGGCAAGGACAACTTTGAGATCAATCATGGGAGGAATGAACCTTGACGAGGCAAACTCGCAAAGGCAGAAGCTCAACGAGATGCTCGGCGATACGCTGAAGAAGGAGGCAACCAACTGGGGAATAGACATCGTAAGGACTGAGCTTACTGAAATATCCCCTCCTCCTGAAGTGCAGACAACCATGAACGAGGTGGTGATTGCGCAGAAGAAGAAGACTGCGGCAATTGACTTTGCCACTGCTACTGAAACTGAGGCTGATGGAAAGAAAAGGGCCATTATTAAAGTCGCTGAAGGTGACAGGCAGGGAACCATTTTAAGGGCTGAGGGAGAGGCTGCGGCAATAAAATTGGTCAATGAAGCTTCAAACAAGACCTTCATAGGCCCGGCTGTTGAATTCAAGCGACTTGAGACAGCCCGCGAAGTTCTTGCCAACAACACGAAAATAATCGTGCCTGAGGGATCCAACCTAGTTAATGTGATTGGCGAGGCTCTTGGAAACCAGATTATCCCAATAAGCCAGAAAAAGGCCAGCAGCAACATGCCCAAGAACAACTAGAGGATGGGCCATGTTTGAGAAGATAGACAAGAGGCTGTTGGTTCCTGTAGTGATACTGATCATCCTTTATGCCATAGGCATATTCGCATATACCCATCTGGAAAGGTGGTCGGTTGCAGACTCCATCTACTTCCTGACAATGACATTCACGACCATTGGCGGATATGGCAACCTTATTCCGCAGACCCAGACCGGAAGGATGGTCACTGTGGCCTTCTGCTATTCAGGGGTTGCTGTTGCGCTTTACACGTTCTCCATCCTTGCGGACCTAATGTCCAAGCATGACGAGGTCAACAGGGCGAGGATAGACAAGATAAGGCACCACATGACAAGGATCCCGTTCACCAAGAGGAAGGCAGAATGATTTTGTCATGTTATTTGCTTTGTTTATAAACAAAGTTGATATGGTATATAAACAGTGAGTCATACTGCTCATTTAGATATATTGCATTATACTAAAAATGGACAAATTAGTATATCAGACTATAGCAAAAGATTATAAATAGATATATTGAGATATAGTTAGGTGTAAAAATGGTATCTTTTGATGAATTGGCAAATCAAAATTCTTGGTGGGGGGATGCATTGAATATCAATGCAGATGGGAAGATAAAATCATTCGATTCAGCTACGCTCAAGTGGTATCCCCGACTCCGCAAATACCTGGATCTCGACAAAGATGTACTTTACAGCATAAGAGGCCCTAGACAGGTAGGGAAAACCACGCTTGTAAAGCTTATAATAAGGGACCTGCTGAAGGAGAGAAAACCTTTTGACATATTCTATTATTCCTGCGAATTGGTGAAAGACCCAAAGGAGCTTTATTCCATATTGGACATGTTCCTGCAATGGTCAAAGCATCAGGGTCCTGGAAGAAAACTGATTTGCCTTGATGAGATTACCCAAGTTGAAAGATGGGAAAGCGCATACAAGCAGTTTGTGGACATCAATTCCCTTAGAAACATGACAATTATCCTGACAGGCTCCTCTTCATGGGACCTTAAGCACAGCATTGAGAGGCTGGGTGGCAGGAAGGGAGAGATTACAGGTGAACAGAACAACAAGATACTTTTGCCGATGAAGTTTGCAGAATATGTCAAGCTCCGAAAGCCTGACATCTATAGCAAGCTGGAAGGGATGGGGCTGTATGAAAACCAAAAAAGAAAGGAGGCGTTCATCAGCCTGATGGGACCAAACGCCTATTCATGGATTGATCCTCTCCTGCCATTCAAGAACGAGCTGGATGCTCTGCTGGATGAATATTTCATTACAGGAGGGGTTATGAGCGCTGTCAATCCTTATATAAATAATAATGAAATCCCGTCTGCGACATATGAGATGTACCTCCAGCTTTTTTTCGGCGATGTGGCAAGGATCAAGAGGGATGAGGGAACCTCAAGGAAAGTCCTGTCTGCAATTCTGAACCATCCCCATTCTGCTGTTGGGTGGGACAGGCTTTCAGGAGAAGCCGGAATACCTTCCCCGCCAACTGTCATGCAATATGCGGATGTGCTGAAAAACCTTTTTGTGATTAACGTATACAGCGGCCTGGATCAGAACAAGAAACAGCCAAAGCAGTGCTCGGAAAAGAAATTCCAGATAACAAACCCATTCTTTTTCCATGCCTTCCATGGCTACCTGTCCAATCCTGCAGGAGACTTTTTCCAGCAGGCAAAGGCATTCCTTTCCGATTCTGAGGGAAAAGCCGCCCTGGCTGAATTTGTGGTCGGGGACCATATAACACGCCTTGCGTACAATTTCAGCCCTTCCGACATATTTGACCAGGAAAATTTCGTGTTTTACGTAAGGAACTCTGCAGGGGAATCCGTGGACTTCATGGTGCGGCTTCCGGACGGATTCATTCCAATAGAGGTCAAGTTCCAAAACCAGATCAATTCCAGCGACTTCAAGAACATCGAAAAATTCGAAAGGGGCATAATGGTTTCAAAGGATTATGTTAATATAGGAACTGCGCATCCTTCCATACCCATTTCGCTGTTCCTGCTGTTTATATGAGATGATTCCATGATCAACGAGGATTACAAGAAGGCGATATTCGAGATATCGGAGCTTCTGATACAGAACAGCATCAAATATGCCATAACAGGAAGCACTAATTTAGCTCTTCAGGGAATCCCGATCATTCCCCAGGACATCGACATTGTAGTTGAGTATGAGGACCTGCAGAAGATGGTGAAGATCTTCCCGAAATACCTCAAGACAGGGATGAGGAAGATGGAAACCAAGCATGGCGAGGCCTGGGAAGTACTTTTGGACATGGACGGGGTGGAGGTCCAGTTCTTTGCCGAGATGCAGGGGGAGTACCATTCGGCATTGTACGAGAACAGCCATTCAATAGAAATGGATGACCGGCTGATTTACTGCCTGCCGCTGAGGCAGGAAATGAAGATATACGAGGACATGGGCAAGAAGGACAAGGCGAAGATGATTGAGAATTGGCTGAGACGGAAGAGGGGGAAGTGATCCTTTTATGGGTAATAAATTCGGAATCCCGGATAACGAATTACTAAAAATCCGTGCAAGAGACGTTAGATGCGTGTACTGCCACAAAAATATGATTTATCCGTTTATTAGCAAGAAACAGGGAGATTGTGCAACCATAGAGCATCTAAATTTTGATGGACCGTTTTATTGGAAAAAGGGACTGAAAATCGAAGATGTTGTGATTTGTTGCGGTAGCTGCAATTCCAGTAGGGGCGTAAAACTGTTGCCAGATTGGTTCAGAACAGAATATTGTATAACTAAAGATATCAATGAAAAGACAGTCGCTGAACCGGTAAAAGAATACCTGAATCGTACAAAAGATAAAAAAAGTCTAAATTAGAGTAGATGAGCCTGCCGTTAAGGCAGGAAATGAAGATCTACGAGGACATGGGCAAGAAGGACAAGGCGAAGATGATTCGGGAGTGGATGAGGAGGGGGAAAAGATAACATTTCCAAAAGGCTTAAAACCCTTTTCAAGATTTTCAAAAGCTATTTAAAATATGGATTGTGTAATATGGTAGTTTGTGTAAACAAACGAGGTGAAAAGATGACATTAAACATAGTAATGCATATACTAAGTAAACCTCTTGGTGCTATAGGCGTTCTTCTTGCCCTTGTTGGCATAGCGCTTTTGCTTATGGGTAATATATGGGGTCTTGCTGCCCTAATAGTGGGTATTGCATTGGCGTTTGTTTCTGAGATATACCTTAAATAATCCCTTCTTTTTTATTTTTTTATATGAAGAGATTAGGTCTGGCAACAAGGTCTGCCCTTATTTTTAAACAAACCAATGGTCACTATATTGGTGGTTTGATAGGTTAAAAAAGAGGTAACTTTAAATAAAGAAAATGTAAATTGAATTATGAATAAAATGAATCATATAAATTGATTGAGGCGTTCAATAAATGGCAGACATTCCAAAGGAATATTATCTACAATATGCATGTAAAACGCCAGAACAAGATATTCTAGCAGATACCAGGTCAGTTCCTTTTCAGCCAGTAAAAGTATTTCCTGAAAATACCAAATTCAAAGAAGGAGAATGGCAGAACATGCTAATCTTCGGAGATAATTTACAGGCATTAAAACATCTACTTAAATTGAAGAAAGAAGGTAAATTAAAAAATCCCGATGGGAGTGATGGTATAAAACTGGTTTATATTGATCCGCCTTTTGCTACAGAAGAAGATTTTCAAGGAAGCCAAGACCAAAAAGCGTATTATGATAAATTAAAAGGTTCTGAATTTATAGAATTTATAAGAAAAAGATTAATTTTAATTAAGGAATTATTAAGTGATGATGGATCAATATTTGTGCATTTGGACTGGAAAAAAGATCATTATATAAAAATAATTTTAGATGAGATTTTTGGTGAAAATAATTTCCATAATGAAATAATATGGGAATACCAAGGCTCTTGGGTCGAACCAAAAAATTATTTTCCAAGAAGACATAATATGATTCATTTTTATAGCAAGAATCAAAATTATTTTTTCAAGAGAGATTATGAAAATGATATAAATGCAGGAATTAATTTTAATAGATGGTATGATTTTATTGAAAATAATAAAATTTATGCTAGAAATGCCCCTTATCATGATCAAAGATTCAAGACTTATGTGGATAATTTTAAGAAAGAATTTGGAAGAACTCCTAAGGAAAATGACATTATCATAGATTTTAAAGGATCTGTCATTGGTGATGTTTGGTATATCAAAGTAGCCGATCCGAAAAGTCCAGAAAAAATAGATTATCCAACACAAAAACCAGAAAAATTGATAGAAAGAATCATAAGAGCTTGTTCAGTCAAAAACGACATTATTTTGGACTGTTTTGCAGGCTCAGGTACAACGGGTGCTGTTGCAGAAAAGCTTGGCAGAAAATGGATTATGTGTGATGTCGGTAAGCTTTCTATTTTCACTATTACAAAAAGAATGCTGAATCTTAAAGAAGAAATCGGTAATAAAGGAAATACTCTTAAGCCAACAGCATTTGTTTTGTATAATGCAGGTCTCTATGTCTATAATCTTATTGATAAAATGTGTGAAGAAGATTATAAATAGTTCTGTCTGGATTTATTTCTATGCGTTCCGA
>JAPLWW010000071.1 GCA_026396375.1 Microcaldota archaeon
CAAGGTCTATTGTCATGGCCCCTTTGTTGAACTTCAGCCTGAAAACGTTGTTTCCCTGCCATGAGGCCTTGTTGAAGAACCCGTTTTGGAGTCCCTTAAGCTCCTTTTCAAGCACAATATAGTCCAGCCTGCACATCTCGTGCATTTCAATACTGCCTCGCCACATAGGCATACTCGTGCGCCTCCTTTCCGCAGATCGCGCATTTCTTGCTTTTCGGCTTTTCCTCTGACCCGAACAAGGTTCCCCTGACCTCTGCCTTTAATTTATCCTTTATCTGCTCATAGCATGGTTCCCCTTCCATCTCCATCGAGCAGAACGGGATCTTTATTATCTTTCCAAGGTCTAGTTTCTTGCCAATGTCATCCATGTCCTCTGACTTGTCTATGGAATTCCTCATGTTCTCAAAAACAGCACTTTTCATCCTTTCGAACATCTCCTTGCCTGCCTGGCTGACGTCATTTGCAACTGATTCCAGTTCAGTAGTCTTCTTTTCCCTAGTATCCCTATAGACAATCACAACCTTGTTTGCGTCGATCTCCCTTTCGCCTACCTCTATCCTGATCGGGATTCCCTTGAGCTCCCATCTGTTGTACTTGAACCCCGGGGTGTTGTTGGAATTATCGTAATATGCCCTTATGTCATTCTCCTTCAGCACCCTCATTATTCCAGCTGCGTAGTTGTCTATCTTCGCCTTGTTTTCTCCCTTGTATATCGGGACAACTACAACCTGTATTGGGGAAAACTGGTAATGGTATACTATCCCCTTGTCATCCCCATAATGGGATATCAATGCCGCAAAAATCCTTGACATTCCAGGCCCATAGCATGTCTGCCAGACATATTTCTCCTTTCCGTCGCTGTCCGAGAACTTGACCTCAAACGGCTTTGAGAAGTTCTGCCCCAGCATGTGCGTTGTTGCTATCTGAAGCACCTTCCCATCCGGCATCAATGAATCCGCAGCATAGGTATTGTCCGCTCCAGGGAACTTGTCCCATTTCGGCCTTTGGAAAAACAGGAAAGGTATCCCCAAAACATCCCCTATAATTGTTTCTGCTATTGCCTTATCTTCAATTATCTGGGCTTCGGCGCCTTCCTTTGTTGCAAAGCAGCAGTGCGTCTCTATCCACTGTATTTCCCTTACCCTTATCAGCGGCCTTGTCGCCTTTGTCTCATATCTCCACACTGTCCCGCTCTGGTAAAGCTTCAACGGCAGGTCGCTTATGCCGTTTATCCACAATGCGTACATGGGATAGATCGCAGTTTCGCTTGTCGGCCTCAATGCCAATCTTTCCTCAAGCCTGTTCATTCCTGCCTTTTCGATCCAGAAAACCGCATCCTCGAATCCCTTGATGTGCTCCTTTTCCTTGTTCAAATTTGATTCCGGAATGACTGCAGGAAATTGCATCGGGCTGTGGCCGTTCCTGTCCAGCTCGTCCTCATAGGCAGAATATATCTTCTTCATGACTGAGAAAGCCCAGGGCCTTATGACAGGGAATCCCTTGACATTGTACCTTATGTCGACTAGCTCAGCCTCCTTGAGTATCCACGTATACCATTCCGAGAAATCCTTGTTCTTATCCATCCTGACCACTCTTATTTTTTGTAATAGCCCCGCCCTCGAAGGGGGAAAGCCTTCCCCCTCTACGTTACACCCCCTTCTTCATTTGCCGGGCGTACCCGTTTGAGGCGCAAAACCTCTTGATAGCCCCGCCCGGATTCGAACCGGGGTCTCCAGGTCCAGAGCCTGATATCCTTGCCGCTAGACTACGGGGCTTTTCCTGTTATTTCTGTCTGAGCATCTTTTTAAAAACTCTGCTGTGCTGCGTCTGGGCCAGCGCCTTTCCATCCCAGCTGAACCTTTCCAGCATTGCCTCGCAGTTCCCGATGTCGTTGTTGATTTCCGCAGGGATCCAAGCTGGACTGCATTGTAGCTGTATGAGCAGTTGCCCAGCTCTATATCATCCCCGTAAATTAGCCTGAATTCGTTGTATTTTGTGCCCCAAAGCCTCAGCACAGCCTTTTCCCCATTGCTGATGAGCCCAATGTCCCTGAAGCTGGATTTCTGGGTCTTCACCAATTCAGAGACATAGTCAACCCTTGCCTCCAGGTTTATGCCTTTCAATCCATCCCTAAGATCGCTGACCTTTGTCTTTTGGCTTTTGATAAGCCCTTTCTCTATCGCTATCAATGACAGGGCCTTTTCCCTGTCAACCAGGCCGTGCATTTCCTCAATCTTGTTGCTTACAGCTAGGTCCAGCTCTTCCTTGGTTATCTTTGCCAACAGCAAATCCTCGATTTCAGACATTGGATTACTTATTTGTGTTTAGTATTAAAGGATTTGCAGGGATTTAGGAAAGTATTAAAAGGGTTGCCTTGCTTTATTAGGATACATTTGCTCTGGTAGTGTAACGGTTAGCATACGAGCCTGTCACGCTCGCGATCCGGGTTCGAATCCCGGCCAGGGCGCCACGTATAATCTTCGATTCCCTAACAATTTCTAATCTAGTGATATTGTCCATAGCATCTCAAAATATGCGCGAACCGATTCTGCAACCGATCTGTCCCTTACTAAAAGCGCATACGGCTTTTCCCCTTTTGGCAGTATCACTATAAGGACATTTTCTCCAAACACGTCAAACCATGTCGGCGTTATGAAATTCTGAGGCATGTATTTTACCTGGGTATACTTGAATCCTGTCCTTATCTGTCCATATTCCCGGGTATCCGCATTGTATAATATCCTGGCTCCAACCCCCATTTTCTGCCTTGTCTCATGGAACTGCAGGAACCACTGCTCCCATTTTTCATTTGCAGCTCGAGGCGCACCAAGTACAAGCATATCTTCTCCTTTTTTCATAGATCCCAAAAGCTCCTCGCGGATGGCTTTCAGGGCGAAGAACCCCTCAAAAAACTCAACTATCTTTTCCTTGGGCGCATGCAATGCAAGAAGCTCCGGTATGAGCCTTTTCACTTCCTCTTCTTCATGCATGATCTTTTCCTTGCGTTTGTCGACAAGCTCAAGAAGCGCGTTTGGTCCGGATGCCCTGAACATTCTTTGCTTGGTTGTGATTATCTGGTTCACCAGTCCCTTTGCAGCCAATTTTTCAATTATCTCATATATCTTGGAGCGCGACACGCCAGATCTGTGTGCAATGGGGCCCACACCTGCAGTTTCCAGCGAAAGAAGGGCAAGATAGACCTTGCTTTCCCCTGGCGACAATCCCAGCCCCTCAAGCACGGCGTTTTCATCCATATGTCTATACAGATCCGTTGTTAAAACGCAGGATGAGGTGAAAAATATGGAAACAAAAAACATATCAGGAAAGAATGCGGTTAGTGCTGTCTATGGAATCAAGCCAAATTTCAATAGTAAGAAAATATCTACTGAAACAAGGATGGGGCTTAGCTCTGAAAAGCAAGAGGAGCTTAATGATAATTTATTGAATGCTATTAAAGAAGGAAACAAAGAAGAAACTAATAGATTGATAAAGGCAGGTGCAGATGCGAATTCAGATAATGGCAGAAGTATGATTGCGCTTATGTATGCTGCGAATAAAGGAGATGCAGATATCTGCGCTTTGCTGATTGAAAAGGGCGCGGATGTAAATGCAGAGAATCTCGTTGGTGTGACATCACTTATATTTTCTGTGATATCAGGATCTACTGAAACATGTAAATTATTGATAGAAAAAGGCGCATTTGTAGATATAAAGGACAGTAGCGGTCGGAATGCGCTTGATTATGCTAAAGAAGAAGGAAACATCGAAATGATCAATCTCCTGAAGCAGGCAGGAGCCAGATAAAATCCCATTCTTTTTTATTTTACCGTCTAATGTCAGGGAATTGTGAGCAGTTCAAGAGGCTCGGCCAGGGCGTCTGTATGGGAACCAAGGTTCCCCTAAAGTTCCACCCCTCCTTCATTAAAAAAAGAAAGAGCCTTTATTCATACTTATTTTATATGATGCCCGATTCCTGCAGGTAAAGCGCAGTGACATACACCCTCAGCGCATTGTATCTTGGATCGTTTATATCCTTCAATCCCGGCTTTCCCGAATACCTGTCCTCAAGATGCCGGAACCCGATGTTCTCAATTGTTTTTACGGGATCGCTTGCATTGAAGAAATAGTATGTCCCGAGCATGGCCTGGCCCTGGCTTGGCTTCAGCCCACGGCTTTTGCAGTAGTCCATGAAATAGTCCCTTCTCAGCGCGAGCATCGCGCCAAACGCCTCTATCATTACCGAATAGTCCTTCAGCCTCGCGGATTCGACATTCATGTGGTTCGCGTTTCCTGTTTTCACGTAATCCTCATTCTCCCTAAGCTCCCTCAGATATCCCTTCCTGACCAGGATGGGCAGGTCCTGCAGGAAGCTGTCCATGCCGATGTCATCCGATGAATTGATCTCGAATTTCTTTCCGCTGATCACCAGATCGAAGGTCTTTGGCGCGGCCAGCCCTTCCTGGAATATGGCTGCCGCAAAGAAGTTCGGGTCCAGATCGAGCTTGCGCGAGACTTCTCCTATCTTGGAGACGATCGCAGACTCCGCCGCCTTGGTTTCAGGGGGCTCGCCGATGTTCGGCCCCTTGCCGAGGAAGCCCAGGATGCCTGAAGGCTTCACCCCGAATTTCCTGAACAGCGGAAGCATCGACTTCTCCTCGTTGAATATCTGCTCGAACAGCTTTGACCTTTGGGATTCGTCCAATGTATCCGAAATGAGCCTTTTGCCTGAAAAGATCCTCGCTTTCCCGTCAATGGGTATTTCCGAGAATGCGACCTGGGATACCGAGTCAAATCCTATATACCGGGTTGCATCAAAGGCAGCTGCTACCGTGCTGTCCCCCGTAGCCTCGGCGATCTTTACGAATTCCTGGGTATGCTTGACAAAGATGCCTGCTGTCTTGTCATGCGAAAGGCTGTACAGGGCCTGGTCTGCATTCTCCCCTGCGGCCTTGGCAATCCTGGCAAAGGCATCGATGACAATATCCTGGTCCATTGCAAGCAGGTCCGATATCTCCCTATTTCCAAGCGCCTGAAACGCCCCTTCCTTTCCCTTTCCAGCTGCCTTGGCGATCTCGGCAAATGCGTCAATGGCAGCCTTAGGTTTTTTCACAAACAAATCAGCCATCCTGTCGCCGTTTCCGATTGCGCTAAACGCCCATGCCACCGAGTTTCCTGAAATTTTGGCCATCTCCGCAAGCCCTGCGCTGTTCTGCAAAAACAATGAGGAAATTGTCCTATCCCTGAATGTGTTGAACGCATTTCCTGCGGCCCTGCTGTTCTTTCCGACAGCCTTGGCTATCCCTATGAATCCCGCGCTGTTCTGCTCAAACAATTTGGCAATTTTCTCATCCCTGAGCGCATCAAATGCCCATGAAATCGCGTCCCCTCCCAATGCATTTGAGCCGTCCCCCAGGGCCTTGGCCATCTCGACAAAATCATCAACATTATTGACAAAAAGGGCAGCCACCCTATCATTCCTAAGCGAGTAAAACGCGCTCTTCGCCCCGTATCCCGCGGCCTTGGCTATCCCGTCCAGGGCTTTTTTTATCCTGGTGATTTGCTCGCTGTCTGTCAAGGCCTGTTTCTTTATCTCCCTTATCACAGCCTCTGGGCAGGCAGGCCTGTCTCCTTTTTCCCCATCCACCGATAATTAAAAAATTAAGGGTTGCGCCTTCAGAGCACGTCCTTTCCCCTGAATGGG
This sequence comes from Microcaldota archaeon, assembly GCA_026396375.1. Classification (GTDB taxonomy): domain Archaea; phylum Micrarchaeota; class Micrarchaeia; order Anstonellales; family J096; genus JAPLWW01. The sequence goes on from JAPLWW010000071.1 coordinate 5,702, forward strand.
GACCGCTGGCTGTTGGCATATGCGACATATACGTCAATGCTTCCCCCCAGCTCCTTCTTAGTCCATCTTTTGTTCAATAGGCGCCTTACTGCAATGGCGTCTCCTCTAGGGAGCTTGATCAAGTTCCTTCTCTTTCCCTTCTTGAACATCTCTACCTCATTATCATTCATTTTCCTCATTGTTTCCAAACCGTGTACCATCCAAATCACCTGATTAATCTAAATGATCTAAACCGTACAATTTATAATATTGTTGTTAATCATGTTCCAACAGGAATCTACTCTTCAGCGCAAATAAACTGCACAAAATTGCCAATATACCCGTTTAAATATTTTTCCATAGGAACATACAGACATGAGGATCATAATACTGTCAATCATTCTTGCATTTGTCCTTCTTTTCGGATGCATTGGGATGAATTGAGGGTTTTGCAATAATCTTTTAAACCGTGCTTCTTTAACATATTCATGGATAAAAGCAAGGCAGTCGGCATCTTCGGAATAGGAATGGGCTTGGTCGGAATCGTTGCGCTGTTAATAGCAGGGATCATCCTTATCGCAGTCCTTGTTGCAGCATATTTCGGGTTCATCCCTGGTCTATCCGACCTTATGGGCGCATACAGCACAAAGGACCTTGGGGTAAAATACACCAATTCCGACTACAACAGCTTCATGTCAAAGATACCTGGATACAAAGTGACCAATCCGGAATACACCTGCCTGACATGCAGCTATACGACAAGCGGAAGCGTTCCTGTGGACAATACCTTTACTGACAGCGAAGTGACCGCGCTGCTGAACAAGAGGAGCCAGAACGGCCCGATAAAGAACATCCAGGTGAAATTCAACCCTGACAAGACCGTCGAGTCTTCCTTCCTTGTCGACGATCCCTCTGTGCCCAAAGTGCCTGTCTATTTCAAGGCATTAGTCCAAAGCTTCCAGCCGAAAAACATAGACTTCAAGCTCCAGCAGCTGGAAGTGGGAAAATTCCAGATAGATGAAAAAGAGCTTTCGCAAGGCCAGGATCTCCTTGACCTTCTGGTTTCAGATTTTTTCAGCAAAAGCAGCGGATTCAGCGTGGATTCCCTGGCAATCCAGGATGGCCAGGTGAAATTCAAGGGAAATGCTTCCCAGACAGTGACTGGGAACCCGAACGTTGCTCCTTTGAAGATTTCTGATTTCATACAGCAGTAACCGCTGTATTGGTAATTTATTTGTTATATTATGTATAATTATGGAAATATTACAATGCAGGTTCAATGGCAACAACGCCTGCGGATGCAAAAAGAACGTCAATGGCAAGTGCCTTTGCCCAAAAAGGTGCCAGCATCTTCCTGCAACGAAAATGAAGAACCTATGCGAAAGGTACTAGGAAATGGAGTGCCCGTTTTGGAACTTCAATACAGCCACGATGATGCCAATGGCTAATCCATTGACAGAAAAAGACTTTGAACAGCATCTTAACCTTATCTGATCTCGTCTATCCAGCCGTTTATCAATGAAAATCCCGAATCCCAGAATTTCCTGTCCTTGATGTCGAATCCAACCTCCTTGAGCAGGCCTTCAGGATCTTTGCTTCCCCCGCTTGACAGTATATGCTCTATCCTTTCAATGAAATCCTTCCCCTCCTTCTTGTATTGCGAATAGAGGGACAGGGACAGCAATTCCCCGAAGGAATAGGAATAGCAGTAGAACGGCGTATGGAATATGTGCGGGATATAGGACCATTCATGCCTGAACTCGTCATTGAACTCAATGGAATTTCCGAACTGCTGCTTTGTGATTTCATAGTATAATTGGCTCAGCTCCTCCTCGTTGATGTTTTCGTTGGCTATCTTCCCGTGTGCGGCCTTCTCGAACATCACGAAATAGCTTTGCCTTACAGTTGTAGCATAATCCTCCCCTATCCTTTCTGCCAGCATCGCAATCTTCTGCTTCTCATCTGCTTTATTTAACATATCTTCAAACAAAAGAAGCTCGCAGAAAGTTGACGCTGTCTCTGCAAGGGGAAGAGTGGGATGCATCACGCTTATTGGCAATCTTGAGGAATAGATGTCGTGTATTCCATGGCCCAGCTCATGCGCCAAGGTTGAAACGTCCCTTCTTTTTCCAGTGTAATTGAGAAGGACATAGGGCCTTATTTTGGGAGTTATCTCTGCGCAGAACGCCCCGTTCCTCTTGTCTTTCCTGGGATAAACGTCAACATGCCTTTCCCTGATTATCATTTCCGCCTTTTCCTTGAATCTATCATTGAAATTCCCCATGGACTCAAAAACGACGCTTTTTGCATCTTCATATGAATATTCCCTCTCTTCAGAGGCTAAAGGAGCGTAAACATCATACCTTTGCAGTTTTTCAATCCCAAGCATCCTTGCCTTCTTTTCAAAATATCTGTGGAATATCCTTGAATTGTCCTTGCAGGATTCCAGAACCGCCTCAATAACTTCATCAGAGACATGGTTCCCGAAGTTCCTTATCGAGATGGGAGACTTGAAGTTCCTCAGCTCCGCGTCTATCTTCCAGTTTTTCACTATCGATGAGTATATCGAGAACAGCTTTTCCCTATTGTTCCTGTAGGTCTCAAGCATCCCCAGGTACGCGCCCTTCCTTTCCTCTTGCTTTGGGCTATGGGTCAATTTCATGAGCTGCTCAAGGCTTTTCACAGTCTTGGTTCTTCCCTCAACCCTTAACTTGAACTCAAAGTCATTGGTTATCTTGTCATAAAGCTCAACAACAGTGTCTATCCCGACAATCTCCTTTTTGTGGATTATGCTTTCCTCTTTTTCAGTGAGCGTGTGCTTCCCGTCCAGCCTGGAATAGCTCAGGGAATATTCAAGCTCAGGGATGGCCCTGAAAAGCCTTTTTGCGTTTTCATCGTCAAGGATCTCCAATCCCTCTATTTTCTTCCCCTTTATCCAATGGGAGATGAACCTGGTCTTGTCTGCAATCTCCATGCTCAGGTTTTCAAGGATTGAGTAATACTTCATGGCCTTCTGGGACTTGATGTCTGCGCTTGAAATTAATCCAGAATAGCTTCCAAGCCTTGCCAGCTTCCCGTCTAGGGATTCCTCCAGCAATAGCAATTCCTTGAAAGCTTCAGCGCCCATTCCTGGGCCAAGCCTTTTCCTGAATAAGACCAGCTTTTCAACGTCCTTCTTGGCTTCTGACAATATTGAATTGAACTCCTCTTCATCCTTTATTATGTCCCTGAGGTTCCATTCTATCTTTTTGGCCATGAGAAATCACTGGGGCAGCGGAGGATCCTGCTTTGGAGGCTCAGCATTCTCGGCAGGCTTGCTGAAATCAGGTATGCTCTGCACCTTTATCTGCTGGGCTGCCGCCTGCGCTGCAACTATCTTGTCAATGTCAGGGACCTTTCCGGTTGTCCTCAATGAAGTGGATCTTCCGATCCTGCTTTCCTGGACAAATCCCTTGTCAACAAGACTCCTGATATGGTCATAGACCCCGCTTCCCATGGCCTTTGCCATCTGGCTTTTCATGATCCCGCTGTGCTTGCTTATTATTGCAAGCACCTTCAATTCAAAAGGCGTAAGCTCCGCCTCCCTTATGAACCTCTTTAATTGAGGCGCGATGTCCCTTCTCAGCACCATCGCGAACCTACCGTTCACCTCCTCGATGGCGATGACCCCGTTCCTGCTCCTGTAATCAGTTGCCATCTCCTGCAAAGCCTTTTCCACATCCTCCCTCTTCCTGTTTATCTTCAAAGAAAGCTCGTCTGCGGTGTATGCGTCCGGAACCGCAAAGAGTATTGACTCTATGATCTCCCTTGTGCTAAGGCTAGCCAATGGCCCCACCGTTGTATCTTATCATTATCTCCCCGAAAAGCTCCTCCTGCCAAACGTCCAATACTCCTTCGTTTGCCAGGAACAGGACAGGAAGAAGGGAGTGGATAACTCCCTTATTGTCAGTCACATCCGAGAATAAAGTTATTCCGTAGCTGTCTTTCCTGTCCTTTATCCTGTCCAGGATTGAGGATATCCTTGAGCTCATGTCATCCGATTCGTACTCATAGACATAATCAGTGTCCAATAACTCATCCAATGTGTGCCTTGCCCTTTCATTCTGGCCTGATGCGATCGCGCTCTCTATCTTAGGCTCGTATTTCATGGCTTTTTCCATTGCCTTGAGCAATTCGTTTATCGTTATGGGCCTTTTTCTCGCAGGCCTTGCGACAAGGTCCTTAACGTCATTGATGTCAAAGGAGACATCTACGCTTTCCTCCTGCTGCTCCTCCAATCTTATCATGAATGTCTTGAACTTGTACAGTATTGCGCACGCCAATATCACGTTTCCCGGAACGGTGAAGTTGTTCTCCTTCATCTTCTTCACCCTTTCCATGAATCCATTGGCCAAAATATCGATGT
>JAPLWW010000113.1 GCA_026396375.1 Microcaldota archaeon
TACCAGCAATAATATTGTCTATTTTAACTGTATATGCCGGCAGTCTCCTCAATGTTCCTGTTGAAATGTCCCTGCTGAAAAATTTCCTGGAATTCGGAATCGTTGTGGCAATAGCCTATGCGCTGTGCCTTCCAATAATAATCTTCAGCGTGACCGAAAAGGAAAAGAAGCTTGGCTGGGCCATTTTGAACAACATGAGGGAAAGGTTCCAGGTCTAGAGGTTTCATTCCAGATATATTGTGGGCCTTATGGGAGTCGATCCCTTCGCCTTCTCGTTTGATGAATTTTCCTCGTTCTCGACAATGACCTCAACACCGAAACGCTTTGAGAAGAACGCTTTTGCGTCCCTGAGCTGGTCCTCCATGATCTTTCTTGGAATCGGCTTTTCCATGGTGTAGAGCCTGTTGCCAAGGCCTTTCGCGACCCTTGAGACAAATTCCATGTTGTCATTGTATTTCGCGCTTGCCTCCTTCATTATGCCTTTCATTTCCCTTATCCTGCTGATGTCCTCGAAAAGCTCGAACTTCCACTGCTCGGGAATGTAGATATATATCTTGTTTGGCTTTTTCTTGACTATCCCCATGAGCCTTTCAATGTCATCATTGAGGCTTTTCACAAGCTCCTCCGCCCTCACAACATCCTCGTCGTATTTCTCGGGCTTCGGCATCCTTTCGGAGAATATCGTTCCCTTGTTCTTGAACTTCTCCCTCCAGATGTGCTCTGCGATGAACGGCATTATGGGGGCCATTATCCTTGCCCATTTCCTCATGATCCCGTTGAGCCTGGGGTTTGTCCTTTTCCTTGACACATACCAGTTCAGGTCGTTGTAGAACTCATAGAAGAAATCCAGGGAGATCTGCCTTAGCTCAAATTTATCGTAGTTGCTTTCAAGGCTCTCCAGCTTCCTGTTGAACTTCGCGTTTATCCATCTGTCTATTATCTCCTCCTCTCCCTCCTCCTTTTCCATGAAGTCCAAGATATACTCAAGCCTTTCCCTGACTCCGCTTGCGACAGACACGCTGAAGTCAGTGTCCTCAATCAGCTCTGCGCCGGCAACAACAGAGAACCTCACAACGTCTGCCCCGTATTCCCTTATCGCATCCCTCAATGGCAGGATATTTCCAAAGCTCTTGCTCATCTTCTTTCCTTCCATGAGCACAAATCCGTTGAGCACAATCTGCCTGGGAAGCATCCTGTCCTCGAATATCGCGCAGTGGTTCATTATGAAAAAAGGCAGGTGGTTTTTCACAAGGTCCCATCCGCTGTGCCTTGAATCCAGGGGATACCAGTAAAGGAAGCTTTTCCTCATTTCCTCATGGGTTTTGTTTTTCGGCTTCCCCTTTCCCATGAAAATATAGTCAAAGAAGCTTTCGTCAAGCTCTTCAGGCTTGAACTCCTTTATTTTATCAGCAATAGTGTAGAATGACATGTAAATGGTCGAGTCGCTCAGCGATTCGATCACCTGGCTTTGGTCAAAAGGGAATTTCGTCCCAAGGCCCTTCGCCCTTGTGCATGCCTTCTTGTCCAGCCAGTCCATGGTTGCCATCATTTCCTTTCTTCCGTCTTCAGGAATGACAGACATGCCGCTAAGGAGTTTCTTGGACTTGTCTTTCCATTCCTTGTCCCCGTAATTGATAAACCATTGGGTATTGACTTTTTTGATGATTATCTGGTCCCCTTCCCTGCTGTACACAGGGGCATTGGCTATTATCCATATCGTGAATGCCTGGTTCTTTCCTATGAGCATCTCCTTCACTTCCTCCTTTGCCTTTGAAACCGGAAGTCCTTTTTTGTATACCAGCATCTTTCCGTTGTGCGCCTCCTCCCTGTAAAGCGCCTTGGTTGCCTCCTCCAGCTTTGGGTCATTCTGGTCCTTTATTCCGAACTTTTCAACAACATCCTTTGCAGGCATGCCGTAATTCCCAACCTCGATTATCTTTACTGAGAGATTTTCCTTTCCTATATCCCTCAATGCCACATAGTCAAACGGGGCATGCGCAGGCACGCTCATGACTATCCCTGTCCCAACGTCCGATTTGACAAATGAGGCAGGAAAAAGAGGCACTTCTTCGCCGTTAGCCGGATTCGTTGCCTTCTTGTTTTCAAATTCCTTTCCGTCAACTTCCGAAATTATCTCAAGGTCAATCTGGTTGGACAATATCTCTGCGGCATCCTTTGAAAAATAGAGGATCTCGCCTTCCTTGTTCTTTGCCTTTACGTATTTTATATTTGGATTTACCCAGATGTTTGTCAATCCGAAAATCGTCTCTGGCCTGTATGTTGACGCAACCAGATACCCGTCATTGAACTTGAACTTTATTGCAACTACCTGCTCCATCTGTGGATCCACATCCCCTTTTGTGTCATGGGAGCCCACTGCGCTGTTCAGCTTTATGCTCCATGGTATGTAATGCTCACCCTGCATTATCAGCCCCTTTTCCTTCAATTTCCTGAACTGCCATTCTATGAATTTGTTGAAATGAACATCAAAGCTGTAGAACTTCCTTCTCCAGTCTATCATAAGGCCTATTTCATTCATTCCTTGCTCTATCTCCTTGCTGAAATACATGACAAGGTCCTTTGGATCTGTCAGCTTTTCAGATTCCTTCCTGCTGATGTGGTATATCCTTTCAAAGATGTCAAGAAGCTCCTCATCCTTTTCCCTTATCCTGTCTGCCATTGCCAGTATCGGTGTTCCGGTGACATGGAAAGCCATCGGAAAAAGCACGTTGTATCCCTTCATCCTAAGGTATCTTGCATAGATATCTGTAATGGTATAAGTCCTGCCATGGCCTATATGCTGCGGGCTGTTGGGATAGGGAAATGCCGCTGTTATGAACTTTTTCTCCCCCTTGCCTGTCTCGGGCTGGTTGAGCTTCTGATCTTCCCAAAACCTTGAAACCTTCTGCTCAATGTCCTTGAAATTGATTGATGCCATGAAAAAGGTCTGTTCCCTATATTATTTAACTTTAACTAAAGCCAACCGCTGGGCATAAAAACCATTATTATCCTGTTTAGATGATGAACCCCAGCGATTACAAGGAATACCTTTCGCAGTACACAGACCCGGATGTGCTACTGGATACCTTGGCAAATCTGCAGAAAACCTTCAGGATAAACACCCTAAAATGCTCTGAAAGGTTCTTCGAGTCGTTCACAAATTTGGAAAGGAGGAAGGAGATCCTTCCAAGGACATTCAGCTGCGATAAGGACTTTCCAATAGGCAAGACAATTGAGTTCTTCACAGGCATGATACATACCCAGACAATGTCCTCGATGATCCCTCCTTTTGTGATGAAGCCTGAGCCGAATGACATCATTTTGGACCTTGCAGCAGCGCCTGGGGGAAAGACAACCCAGATAAGCGAGATGATGAAGAACAACGGTGTAGTTGTAGCCAATGACGTAAAGTTTGACAGGCTGAGCGTGCTTGTCGGAAATGCCCGAAGGCTTGGTGCATTGAACATCATGGTAACCAGGCAGGAC
>JAPLWW010000056.1 GCA_026396375.1 Microcaldota archaeon
AAAACACCCAAGCGATTGCCCATTTTGTGTCGTCAGGGCTGCCTTTCTTGCCCAAAAACCAATAACAGGTCAGCGTCGTCGCAATCACAAAGAAAGTGTATGCCGCGACATGCAGTGCGTTAAAACTAATCGGCAGCGTCAAATCCATATAAATCACCTATTCAATATCGTCTGTCCATTTATAGCCCCGCATATGGGGCATTGTATTATTGACTTTCCATTAACTACTGCGGGAGTGTATTGCACACCTTTTCCAAGGCGAATAAAACATATTTCGCATGAAACATTGAAAGATGCTGATTCATCCATACAAATCAACACAATAACTTGTTTATATTCTTGGCAATCGCCCTTCTCATCGCCAACGTTCCACGCGGCATTTTTTCTGCATTTACGCGAAGCATGAGCAAATGGTCGCAATATGGACAATGCACAATTCTTTTTTCAACCACAATAATTTGTTTCATCAAAATCACCCCAAAGCGTCCAAATCTATCTTTTCGGTCTGTTTCTTCTCAATTGGCTTGACCTTTTCAAAGGCTTCAATCGTTTTGCTCATAGTGTCTGCGGAAACCAGGTCAGCGCCAACAAGCCTCAAAAGCTCCTTATGAAGCTCCTTTGCGTCTATTTTGTGTTCCTTCATATAGATTCGCGCAAGGGCAGAAAAGAGATAACGATATTTTTTCTCATAAATCCAAATATCCTCCTGCTTTTTCGCTATCAGGTTGGCTTCCAAGGTGCTTTTCATAGCCATATCTTCATATTCCGTCCAAATTGCCTTTTCACACACATCATCCGTCCATGTAAAAGGCGCGTAGAAGCCCCTAAACTGCTCATAGACCGACAATTTTTCAATGGCTGTGGCTTTGTTGATGTCCAGGTCTGCAAGGCTATCTTCGGCTATCTTGGAGTTATAATCGCTAAACCAGGGGTCGCCCATGCCTTCAAAATCACGAGCGATGGAAAAGTAGCCTAATCCCCTGGTTATTATCTTTGCCCTTACCTGAACCCTCCTTTTCCTGAAAAAAATGTCCAAATCGTTGAAATCTGGCAGAATCAGGATGACTATGCGGTTGAATTTGCGCACCCTGGCGAATAGCTGCACGATTCCAATGCTTTCCGATGTGCCTGAGCGCCTTTTATACAGGACATCCATTGCCTCATCCACCAGGACAACGGAGTATTTAGGCACTGCGAATATGGTCTTTTCCAGTGTTTCAGGGGTTGGTCTTAGCAAAACCTGTGTCCTCCAATTGAATTGGCTGTCCAAATCCATTGCAAGCTTGAAAACCCTGAATTTGGTCTTGCCCTGCCCTTCACGCCCATCTACACAGATAATAATATCGTTATTACCCCTGACGTGGGAGCGTATGTCCTTCACAAGACGTTTATAAGCCCTGTCGCAATTCTGCCTGAACTCGTCATCTGGCGTAAAAGACGATTCAATGGTCGGTATCTTGTCCATAATCTGCTCAGGGGTGTAATACTCGTCATGCACCTCTGGCACTATCTCCTCCGCAAGCTGCGTCGGGTCTTTGTCAAAAAAATCTATCTCTTGCATTTTACCTTCTCCTCTTTTGTGTCAATCACAAAATGAATGTAGGATACTGCAAGAACCCAACCGCAAAACACTGAAATCATAAGGACATATGCGGCAAGGTCGCCAGGGACGAATGGATTTGATAGGAATAAGACCCCGAACCCACTAACGACAAAGCAAGAAAGTATCGTCAGCATCCAGACTATATAATTAACCAGCATTTTCTTTCCCATTTCAATCACCCAATATTCACGTTTCCGCACTTTACGCATCTTTTTCTGCCGCCGACCTTGGTATAGTCATGCCCCTCACACTTCTTGCAAAACCATCCATGACTGTTTTTTTCAAACGGCAGTTTAGGCTTGTTGAACATCTAAACACCCCTAAATCCACTACATTTCATATCCTTAGCCATGAGTTGCCATGTGCCTTTCGTGTCGCCTGTTTTCTTCTTTCCCCTGCCTGCCGATTTGCGGTGTATCCTTCCACAATTCCTGCAAAGCCTGTGTTTAGTCATTCAAATCACCTTTCCACCTTGGGTCTAAGGCACTTCTCGGCAACGGATATTTGTGCCTAAACTCAATCTCCCTTTTTTGATTTGCAAGTGTAGCCTGTTTAGTCCGTTTTCCCCATCCTCTCCGTGTTCCCTTGAAACAGTCACTACGGGCATATGATATGTTTGAGCCTTTGGTAATCAAATCACCCTAAAACGTTTGTTCCCTCATAATCCCCGCTTTCATACGTTTTAAGCAGCTTGTTCCCGAATCCAGACCTGTCGGACAGGTATTTGAGATGCCTATTCGCCCCTCTTATCCGCTTTTCAAGTTCCCATGAATCGCGTATCAGGAGCGCGGCATGGTAGCAATAACGGACATGCAGATGCATCTGGAACATGGCGGTTTTCAGCATCCTTTCGGACAGGTCATATTGCTTCAACCGAAAAGACCAAAGCGAATACTTGAATTTCCTTGACTGCTGTATCTGCTTGCCGTCTGGCAGCGATGCGCCTACCTGAATCATAGGCATTCCACTACCTTCCAGGCGCAGTCGGAATGATATATCCGCCTGTGCTTCCGTTCATCTGTGCGACCAACATGCGTATTGCATCGGCATTGGCTTGGACTGCCTTCGCGGTTTCCTTGGATGAATCAGCATAGGACATCCCCTGCGCGGCTGAAAGCATCAGGCTCACAATGACGATTATCAAAGTCAATATCAATCCCGCATATATCAGGAGATTGTCATTGATGTGGTGTTGCCTTATCGTCTTTTCGCCCTCCGCAAACATGGAGTTCATTATTCCAGTATCCACACGCGGCTTCAAAGCCATCTCATAGGTCTTTTGCTGTTTCTCAAATGCGTCATAAAGATTCTGTTTCTTCAATTCAACCTGACCCTTTATTTCCTCAATCGCCTTTGTTTTCTGCGCGGGTGTCAAGACCCTAAGCTGCTCAAACTGGTCTGGATTGGCGATTATCGCCTGCAATTGGTCATCCAACTGCTTTATCTGACCCATCAATTGACTGGTAGCCTGCGGGTCTGCGTTCTTCATATAGCCAAAAACCTTCATTTCCAAAGGTATGATTTCCCTGTATGTGGAACTCCATGCGAAAAACCAGTTTCCAGGCGTTATATACCTCCTAGCTGGCGGAGTGAAGGTGAAGCCTCCGTTTTTCAGTTTCCAAAGCTCGTTGTTGCCCTGTTTTATTATCGCAGCCTTGTCTGAAAAA
>JAPLWW010000055.1 GCA_026396375.1 Microcaldota archaeon
TTATCCTCAAAACAGGATGCCTTTCCGATTTTGGGATATAAATGTCAATTATCTCCTTGCTTTTGCAGTCCTTTAATCCTTTAGGAAGGAATTTTGCAAGGAATGTCCTTTCAAGCTCAATCATGATAATCCTTCATTTGAATGAAATAATCTGGAACCCGTATTTTTCAACGTCTTCTTTTGTCCAAAAGGCTTGGCCCTTGGTTTTTCCGACATAGGTTATTGTTTTCTCAATAGCCCTGCCTGTATAGGATTTTGTTTTTGGATCCCATTCCTTCATAACAAGGATATCGCCAGGCCTGCATTCAAAGTCTGCAAGCCTCAGGTCATAGGTTTTCGCACCGTCCAATATTTTTTGGAACTGCTCTGGCCAGCTTTTCTTTTCGATTTTCATGCTAATCCTTTTGGCAACAAAATTTAAAAGGTTTGTTGGGCTACCTTGAAAATGTTCCAACAAGCGTGGCCTGCGCAAGAATATGGCCTTTCATGGCATTTTCCAGATCCGCCTTGTCCGAATCCTCCCCAATGTCCAACAGGGTATCCAGGGCATAAACCTTGAAAAAATACCTATGCACAGAGCCAAGAGGAGGACAAGGACCGCTGTACTGGCGAACTCCGAAGTCATTGACGCCCTCAACCGAGCCCTGCGGAAGCCCATCTTCCGGAATCATTGAAACAACAGGTATGTTCCATGCGACCCAATGCACCCATATCTTCATCGGCGCATCCGGGTCATCAGCTATGATCGCAAGGCTCTTTGTTCCGTCAGGAATGCCTATTATGTCGATAGGCAGACTGATGTTCTCGCCTTTGCATGTGTATTTGTCTGGAATCCTGCTTCCGTCAGAGAATGACGGGCTTGATATATTCATGCTTCCCATGTTGATAACCTCCTCGTGCTGGCTGCAGCCGGCTGTAAGCATAAGCAAAACAAGAATAAAAATGCAAGATGTTTGCGCTTGCATACCAGCATTTGGGCTGTGGAATTTAAATCCCTGCCTCCTTCCTCAATAGCTCAGCCTTGTCTGTCTTCTCCCATGTGAATTCAGGGTCTTCCCTTCCGAAATGGCCGTATGCAGCAGTTTTCTTGTAGATCGGCCTCTTAAGCTTGAGCTCCTCTATTATCTGGGCCGGCTTCAATGGGAAGTGCTTTCCAACAAGCTCGCTTATCTTTTCCTCAGGGATCTTTGCTGTCCCGAAAGTATCCAGATAGACTGAAACCGGCTTGGCAACGCCTATCGAGTATGCCAGCTGAACCTCGCATTTGTCAGCCAACCCTGAAGCAACGATGTTCTTTGCGATGTACCTTGCTGCATAGGTTGCGCTCCTGTCAACCTTAGAAGGGTCTTTTCCCGAGAAGCATCCTCCGCCATGCCTTGAGTATCCTCCGTAGGTGTCAACTATTATCTTCCTTCCGGTCACGCCAGTGTCTGCCTCAGGGCCTCCGACCGCGAATACGCCTGTCTCATTGACATAAAAGCTTGTTTTATCGTCTATCCATTTTCCGCAGACCGGCTTTATTATGTTTTCAATCACTTCTTTCTTTATCTGCTCGCGGGTTATTTTTGGATTGTGGTGTATCGCAACAACGACAGCATCAACCCTTTTTGGCTTGCCATCTTCATATTCCACGGTCACCTGGGACTTGCCGTCAGGCCTTACCCAGTCCAGGATATTCTTCTTCCTCACTTCCGCCATCTTCATGGTTATCCCGTGGGCCAGCATTATCGGCAATGGCATTAGTTGAGGCGTTTCCCTGCATGCAAAGCCGAACATCATTCCCTGGTCCCCTGCCCCCTGCTCATGGGTTGCAGTCTGGGTAACACCCACTGAGATGTTCTTGCTCTGCTCATGGATAGAAACCAGGACTCCGCAATCTGAGGAGTCTATCCCGAATTCGGGGTCTGTATACCCTATATCCTTTAGGGTCTTCCTAACTACGGCTGGAATGTCTATATAGCATTGCGTTGTGACTTCCCCTGCAACAATGATCAATCCTGTTGTGGTCAATGCCTCGACCGCAACCCTGGAATTGGGATCCTTCTCTATCATTGCATCAAGTATAGCGTCAGCTATCTGGTCGCAGATCTTGTCTGGATGGCCCTCTGTCACCGACTCTGAAGTGAATTTGAAGTTTTTCATATAAACAACCTGAAACAGTAATCCATAAATACCTTTTTAAACAATGCCTAGATGATTGATTCTTTTTTCGTTTCCGAAAGCGTTTTAAAGTGTATCACTCAAAATATAATTAACATGCTTACTTTAGAAAAAACAGAAAGCTCTCCAGCGAAGACTGTCTCAAAAACAGGAAACGCGCTTGGCCCGGAAGGGGTCCCAGCGTTAGCCCTGAAGTACAAGCTGGATATGGACGGATACAAGCAGGAAGAGTATTTCAACGGATCATATGGGGACATAACCCTGAGGATGGTCAAAAAGCTGGTAAGGCTCCTTGGAAGATATTCAATAGAAAATGAGGGAAGATTGTCCAAGGATATCATAAGCCTGATCGAGCATGAGATAAAGAAGGGGCATGAGAACGACCTTATGAGAAAGCCTTATATGAACAGGCTTGACCTTAACAAGACAGGCGCAGTCTATAAGATAATATATATGGCGACGAAGAATGTGCTTCTTGAATTTGGAAATCTTATGGATGAGGGAGCCATTGAGCACAAGGCAAAGATAGAGCATAAGGATAGCGAAATATCAAAGGAGATGAGAAAGGAAGAAGCAATGATATGGGTGCTGAATATGGAACTGAGGAGACTGGAGGTTATCCTTAAATCAGAAACCTTCATGCACCTGATAAATGTTGAGCTCCATGACACTCTTCTCTATTATATAGAAATACTAAGGCAGGACATTGACAAGTTTGAGGATGCTCACGGCTTGGCCAAGGGGTCAAAGATGAACCCTGAGGCAAGCAAAACGCCTCCGGAATAAAAGGACGCTATCTGTCCCGGGCAGATTGCCCATATAGGATTTTCAGCCATTATAACTTCCGCAAACCCGTCTTTTTGCATTATCCTGCAGCTTTGCGGCTCCATCTTGTTCCTAACTGCCACTTCCGCATCAAGGGATTGCCCTATGCTTAAGGGATCAATTGAGCAGTAGTTGAGGTCCTTCACGAAAAAGCTGTCCTTGAGCAGGCCGTTGAATTCGCTGATTGTGACTTTCCTGGTTTTGGGATCAATGTCTTTCACGAAATGGGGCGTTTTCATGTTTACTCCGATGCCCCTTCTCTGGCCTATTGCAAAGGAGTATATTCCGTCATGGCCTGCAAGGACATTGCCATCGGTATCGACAACATTGCCTTTCAGGTCCTGGTTTCCTATCCTTGACCTTATGTACTCGCTCCTTGAGCATTTCATGAAGCAAAGGTCCTGGCTCTCGTCCTTCTGGCTTGATTTCAATTCCAATGCAGATGCGATTTCCCTTGTCATATTCTTTGTGATATGACCAAGGGGGAAAAGCGCCTTTGAAAGAACATCCTGGCTCAGCAACCCAAGGATATATGTTTGATCCTTGAGGGGGTCAACGGGCTTTTTTATGCAATACCTTTTGCCGTTGAAATAGGAGATTGCGTAATGGCCTGTTGCATAATAGTCAGAATCCTGCATCGCAAACTCCATGAGAAGCCCGAATTTTATGAAGATGTTGCACGGCGCGCAGGGATTCGGGGTCTTTCCGTTAAGGTAGGCATCAATGAAATAGTCTATGACCTTGCCCTTGAAGATCTGCCTTGCGTCAAACAATTCAAAACCTATCCCAAGAAAATTTGCCATTTCCCTGGCGTCTGAAACCGCATCTTGATTGAAAGCTATATCATTCTCAGGAAGGGTAAGCATATGTATGCCCTTCACTTCGGCTCCTGCCAATTTGAAAAGCGCAGCCGTAGCGCTACTGTCAACCCCTCCGCTCATTGCCACGCTGACCTTTTTTCCCCTTGCTTTTTCCAGCACATCCAGCATGCCATCCGGCAAGCCAAGATCCTCTAGTGTTGTCATTGCATTGATTCTGGTGCCATGGATTTTTAATCCCTTTATTATCTCAAGGATCCAATGAAGATCCAATTCCTGGCTATCCTGTTGCTTATTTCCATATCATTCAGCTGGGACTGGGATACGCACCAATGGTTCGCAACCCAGCTATGCAGCTATTACAGCTGCAACTGCATGAATGAGATAAGGAACGGGTCAATAGCCCCTGATAGGGATTTCAGGGACACTGCAAACCACCATTTTTATGACCCATCGACATGCAAAAACAGCAGCTATTATACATGCCCGAAAAAGTTCGACGATATCGCGATCCAGAAGATGGACCATTACCTGGGCCTTGCTTCCGAACCCTTGAACTGCCAAGACTGGTATTATGTGGGGGTTGCCTCCCATTATTACCTTGATTCCAAGGTGATCTGGCACAATGTGCAGAACGAGAATTATAGCCAATGCCACGAGCCCTTTGAAACCTCGGTTGGGGAATATTTCAAGAAAGGGATAACAGAATTCTCAGTTACCAAATGCGGGGAGACAGTAAATGGCCAGGTATTTTTTGGCTTTGAAAATGAGTTTATCGGAAAATTGGGCTATGAAAGGAGCCAGGAAAATAATGATTCCATTTATCTATGGATAAGCATGGCAATTACGATTATCGCCATCTCAATATTTGCAATATGGAAGTATATACAAAAATAGATATATATAAAAATGTAGTGTTCGATAGTTTGATAAGAAATAGGCGCAATGCCTGGAAAAAGAGATCTGCATGCATGCAATGGAAGTCAATGGCCTTGTAAAGAAATTCAACGGGTTCACTGCAGTCGATGGCATAAGCTTCAATGTGAGGAAAGGGGAGCTCTTCGGTCTGCTTGGCCCGAATGGGGCAGGCAAAAGCACAACCATATACATGCTCACGACCTTGATCGAACCCACATCAGGATCTGCCTTTGTCAACGGCTTTGACGTGAAAAATGATCCTGACAATGTGAGGAAATCAATAGGTATAGTGTTCCAGGATCCCACTGTTGATACCAGGCTTACGGCATACGACAACCTTGACATACACGGCAGGCTCTATGGGATGGATGGGAAGTTGAGGGAGGCAAAGATAAACGAGGTTCTTGGGCTTGTGGAGCTGACAGAATGGAAGGACAAGATGGTCAAGACATTTTCAGGAGGAATGCGCAGAAGATTGGAGATAGCAAGGGGTCTTATGCACACGCCGAAGATACTTTTCCTGGACGAGCCCACGCTTGGCCTTGACCCCCAAACAAGGAGGCACATCTGGAGCTACATAGAGAAGCTTCGCGAAAAGGGGATAACGATTATAATCACGACCCATTATTTGGAGGAGGCGGATTACCTCTGCGACAGGATAGCGATAATAGACCACGGGCAGATAAAGGTGCTTGACGCGCCGAAGAACCTCAAGAACGAGATAGGCGGAAGCGTGATATCCGTCACTTCAAGGGAGCCCCAGAAGCTGGAGA
>JAPLWW010000093.1 GCA_026396375.1 Microcaldota archaeon
CAGACTATCTCAATCAATGCCATGATTTTATTATATTATGATATTTATTAAAGTTATCGCTAGTAGATCTTCAGCACAAGCATTATCCCAGCCAATCCAAAGACAGAGAGCAGGAACCCTATAACCAGCCCCCAATCAACACCTGAGCTCATCTTTTCAAGTATCTTCCTTTCCCCGGAGTCGCTGATGTACAGTGTCTTGTCCATGTTATTCTTTTTTACAACAAGGTTTTCGTTTGAGACTGCGCTTGAGGATCCTTCTATAGGCATCGCGCTCCCAAGCACATACAGGTCATCATCTTCAGCGATGAACTTTTCAGTGACCCAAATCTTGTCCTGTCTATACCTATTGAGGGCGCTTCCGAATTCAGGATTCTCCACGGTATATTCCAAAACCCTTGGGTCAAGCTGATTCTGGGCGCCTATGCCTATTATTCCAGCCTGTTTATTCAGATATCCCATAGAATTTAAGTCAAGCGGGATGTCAATTTCCCCATTCTTTGGATCTATAAGCATCCTTCCTGTCTCATCCTCGAGATAGAACTGCTGTTCCCATTTTTTGCTGTAAATTATTTCCCATCTGCTGTGCTTTCCTGCATTTATGAAGCGCTGTGCAATCAGCTCGCAGAAAATGCTTTTTTTCTTGGATAGGGGATCAAGTACTTCCTCCTTGCATTTCGCCTTTCCAAAAAGCTCAACAAGGCCAACTGCCGCGGACCTTACCTTTGAAGTCGGCGTGTTCTTTATCTTCTGGAGCAAAAGATAGCGCTTTACGCTGCCATACAATAGAAACAGTCCCATGCCGAACATGATGAATGGTATGGATGATGCATCCCCTTTTGACATAATAAAATCTGGAATATCATGTTTATAAAAGTTTACTCGGGGATAATCAAAGTGCCGTAATCAAAAATAGTTTTTCTTACCGTAGGAGCCTTTTTAGAAAAAAGGCTTCACCCAAAAACTCTTTCTTTTTTCTAAAGATTTTCCGTTGACGCTTTTACCCGGGCCCCGCGCAGCTGGATGGCCCTGGAAAAAGGGTCATGGCTTGAACCAGGACACTTCAAAATACATGTTTTCGCTCCCTTCCAGGACAACCCTCTCAACTGTGTAATATGACACTGACGTGTCCCTGTCGACTATTGCTATCAATAGCTTTATCCCGTTCTTTGCGCAGAATGAGAGCGCTGAATGGAGAATGGCTCCCTTGATTATATCCGACTCATAGAACACCTTGACTGCGTAGCTTGAGCTTTCCCTTGACGCGATCATGTCCGGCTCAAACTTCGAGACTGACATTGAAGAAGGTATCGCAAGTATGAATGTCTTCCTTATGCTATGCGATATCCTGACTGCCCTTGCCCATTCGCCTGCTGTTATGGAATATCTTTTCGGGAAGACTTGGAGAATATGCTTTGAATGCTCGAAATTCTCAGGGGATGTGCCTGGGAAATAGATCCTGAAATCACCTCCGAACTTGAACCCTGATTTGGGAATGAATCCCTTTTCCCTCCATTCCCTGTATATCATGTAATACTCGTCAAAGTACTTTACCTGCTTTATCTTTCCTTTGTAATCAAGGATTCCCTTTTCCTTCAGGAATTCAGCCTCAAACTGGTCCAGGACCAACGAGTTTCCGACTCCTTCCCTTTTGTAGACCCCATACTGCCCGAACCAGTACCTTGAGTAAAGGTCCTTTCCGCCTGGGCAGAACACAATGCCCTTTGATGCGGCGCCAATTATCTTTTCCCCTGAATACAGGATATGCTCGCCTTTGTATTCCATAGCTGGCTTAGAAATCCCTTTTTCAGGGTCCTTGAATGAGGCTTTATATCCCCTTGTTGAGATATCCCTATAGACCAGGTATTTGTCCAATGACGAGCTAATGGAAAAGAACAGGGAATCAACATCGTCAACCTCGAACCTCTTTATCTCGTAAAGGTAAATGGCCTCAATGGGGCTAAGG